>QIHJ01000212.1 GCA_003229065.1 Candidatus Dadabacteria bacterium | reverse complement strand
TTGCCTTAGAGAGCTCATCTGCCAAAGAAGCCTCGTCATTTTTCTCAATAGCCGACTTAATCTTCTCTAGAGCCTCCTGAAACCTGGATATAGCTTCTAGTGTGTGAGCGCTGTTTGAGAGGAGTATATCAGTCCACATCTCCGGGGAGCTTGCCGCGATCCGCGTATAGTCCTTTAATCCTCCGCCCGCGAATTCCAAAAGCTCCTCATGGTTCTCTGCCGATAGGACAGAGTTAATCAAAGAGTAAGCGATGGCATGAGGCAGGTGGCTTACGGCTCCGAAGATACGGTCGTGCGTATCCGCGTCCATTTCAAGTACCTCTGCGCCTGCGGCCTCCCACATTCTAGCTACCTTTCCCAGAGCTTCTCTATCCGTTCTCTCAGTCGGGGTAAGTATGCACCTTCTCCCTTTAAAGAGACCTGTGTCCGATGACCTTATACCCGAATTCTCCGTGCCCGCTATAGGATGAGCGCCGACGAAACTGATATTATCAGGCAGTATTCCCTCTATATCACGTAAGAGCTTTCCCTTAACGCTTCCGGTATCGGTGATTACGGCTCCGTTCGGTGCGCTTGCGGCAGCCGATATCGCGGCGTCTTTTATCGCTCCAACGTGAGTTGCGATTACGATTATATCCGCATCCCTGGTGCATTCTTCAATTTCAATAGAGCCCTCGTCGATAATACCCATAGAGACTGCGTAATCTATGGAATCTCTATCCGTATCGACTCCCGAGACTATCTCCGTAAAATTAGCCTCCTTGAGCGCCCGTGCAAGCGAGCCTCCTATAAGCCCCAAACCAATTATCGTGATTTTCTTTAGTGACATTGCATTATCTCTCTAAAACCTTTTTGAGTGCATCTATAAATTTCACGTTCTCGTCCTTAAGCCCTATAGTCACTCTCAGATGGGTTTTCAGCCCGTACCCGGCTACGGGCCTCACTATGACTCCCTCCCTCAGAAGAGCGTTGTAGATAGGCATAGGGCCGACTTCAAGATCGATCAGTATGAAATTCGTAAACGTGGGAGCGAATTTAATCCCTAATTCACTGAGCTCTTTCCTGAGATATTCGAGCCCCTCCCGGTTAAGCTCCTTTGATCTCTGAATATGCTCGACGTCATCTAAAGCGGCAATGCCCGCTGTTTGAGCAACAGAGCTTACATTAAATGGATGGCGTACACGGTGCATCTGAGAAACTAGCTTCTCGTGCGCAATTCCGTAGCCTAGTCTTATACCTGCTAGTCCGTATATCTTTGAGAACGTTCTCACTGTTAAGATAGATTTTCCCATATCGTGATATCTAAGCGTATCGGGGTACTCAGGATCATCCACGTATTCAAAGTAAGCTTCGTCAATCACAACTAAAATATCCTCCGGCACTTTATCTAAGAACCACTGGACTTCGTCCCTCTTTACCATAGTGCCGGTGGGGTTATTCGGGTTAGCAATGAATACGATCTTTGTCTTCTCGGTTATTCTCGAGTGCATATCTTTTAGGTCGTGCGTGTAATCGGGCATAGGTGAGATTACGGCTTTTGCCCCGACTGCCTGAGTCGATATGGGGTATACGATAAATGCGTACTCGCCCATTACTGCTTCGTCACCTGCCTGCATAAAGGTCCTTGCCGCAATATCTAGCACATCGTTTGATCCGTTTCCGATTATTAGTGTCTCTTCTTTTATACCAAGCTTGTCTGCGAGTTTTTGTTTCAGATAAAAAGCGTCACCGTCTGGGTACCGGTGCGTCTCCCCAAGAGACTCTCCCATAGCCTTTAGCGCGAGCGGGGAAGGGCCCAGGGGGTTTTCGTTTGAGGCTATCTTAATTGCTCCCGACACCCCGAGCTCCCTCTCAAGCTCCTCCACGGGCTTTCCGGGCACATAGGGAATCAGGTCTTCTATGAATGGATTGGGTTTTATCATTTTCTCATTCTATTGGATTAATTTTCATGTCGGGCAAGGCTTTAAATCAATTGCTTAGGATATTGCAGGGTAAGAAAGAGTCTCAATTAAATACACCCTTGGTAGAATAAGCGCCTTTATTAAATCCGGCGAAGAACTCCTTAAGTAAAGGGTGATTAACGGGCATGCCGGACCGATCCGGCTCGAGGTTCCTCTCTGCTACGTATGTTTGATGTGTGCCGCCGTCTACGAGCACGTGGTACCAGGGCTTGTCCTTTGGCGGCTTTGACAGGGCTACCATTTCATACCACTCCTCCGTACCTGAAAATTCAGGGTCGACGTCTACTATCACGCCCCTGTAATCAAATAGCCTGTGATGAATTACCTGGCCGATCGAGAATTCCACATTTTTTCGTTCCATTATTAATATAACCTTGTCACTTTATTTTCATTACAACAAGACAATATTCTATTCTGCTAAGCGCGCCCGCGCAAGGAATTCTCTCATGAAATTGAGACTTCCCGAGCGAGACGATATAATCTCTTTACACCATGGCAAGCCAATCCCCAATGCTTAAGCAGTATATAGATATAAAAAAGGAGTATCCGGACGCAATTTTGTTTTTTCGTTTGGGCGATTTCTATGAGATGTTTTTTGATGACGCAAAGGTGGCGTCAAAAGTTTTAGGTATTGCTCTCACCTCGAGAAATAAGTCCGACAAGAACCCTGTCCCACTTTGCGGCGTGCCCCACCATAGCGCAGAGCCTTATCTCGCCAAGCTTCTGCAAAACGGCCACAGAGTGGCTATATGCGAGCAGGTCGAGGACCCCAAGAGCGCAAAGGGCGTAGTGAAGAGAAAGGTGGTACGTGTGCTCACCCCGGGGGCTATTCTGGATAGTGAAAAACTAGACTCAAAGTCAAATAATTATCTCGCAAGTATCTACGTTGATAAAACCCCACAAAACAAGCAAGTGAATTTCGGATTGGCGTATACCGATATATCCACAGGCGCATTCCGCGTGACCTCTTTCAGTGAGCTGGAGGAGCTCACGGACGAGCTGCTTCAGATCGAGCCCAGAGAGATTCTCATGTCCGATGACACCTATCAGGGAGAGCTCTTAAGCGTTTCGGTCATCTCCTCTCTTAATCCTGTAATCACACAAGTAGATTCCTGGGTCTGGGATCAGGATCGGGCTAGGGAGTTATTAACGGAGCACCTAAAGGTTAAGACTTTAAAACCCTTCGGCCTGGAAGGGAGACCGGAATCGATCTCAGCTTCAGGGGCTTTGGTTCATTATCTGAGAGAAACGCAAATGGACGATATGCCCCCGCTTGACGTGCCCCGGTACTATGAGAAGACCGAGTTTTTGCTCATAGACGAATCCTCAAAGAGAAACCTCGAGCTCCTTAAGTCTAATAACGGCGGGGCGGCGGAAGGCACTCTCCTTTGGGTCCTGGACCAAACGAGCACCCCTATGGGCGGGAGGCTCCTAAAACACAGGATCGCCAGTCCTCTAAAGGACAAGAAAAAGATAGAGGACAGGCTGGACGCTCTGGAAGAGTTATACAAATCTCCGATGCTGCTAAAGGAGCTCAGAGATATTTTTGGAAACATAAGCGATATTGAAAGACTCATAGGGAGGATCTCGACAACCTCGGGCAGGCCGAGGGACCTGGGCGCGCTTAGAGACTCCTCGCGCCATATTGTAAAAGCTAAGCTCGCGCTGTCAGGCTCGGACACGGGGGTATTGGAAAATATAAGCGGGAACCTGGACGATCTGTCCGATTTACGCGAAATAATAGAGGAATCTTTGGTCGATGAGCCTCCCGTGTCGGCAAATGACGGGGGCGTTATCCGTGAGGGCGTAAGCCCCGAGCTTGATGAGCTCCGCGCGATCAGGAAAGACGGGAAGAAATGGATAACCGAGCTTGAGAGCAGGGAAAGGGAGGCTACAGGGGTAAAAACGCTCAAGGTCGGATACAACAGGGTTTTCGGTTATTACATCGAGGTCTCCAAGGCTAACATTGAGGCTGTCCCCGAAAGCTTTATCAGAAAGCAGACCCTCGTAAACGCGGAGCGCTTTATCACGGATGAGCTCAAGGAGTTTGAAGACAAGATACTCGGGGCGGAGGAGAAGATACTCGAAATAGAGAGGGAGTTGTTCCAGCAGCTTAGAGTAAAAATAGCTCGGGAGTCAGACAGAGTCAGGCGTACAGCCGCGCTCATCGCAGAGATAGATGTCTTCTGCTCTCTATCCGAGGCGGCGCAGAAATACGATTACGTACGTCCCGTGATTACGGACTCTAAGGTTATCAAGCTTAAAAATAACCGGCACCCAGTGGTTGAAAGAATGGAGCTCGGAGAGCGGTTCGTTCCAAATGACATCAGGCTCGATCAGGAAGACAGCCAGTTCTTACTCATTACAGGACCAAACATGGCAGGTAAGTCGACCCTCATACGCCAGGTCGCCCTCACTGTGCTTATGGCTCAGATGGGGAGCTTTGTTCCGGCGGCGCATGCGGAAATAGGTTTGACTGACAGGATATTCACCCGGGTAGGGGCAGCCGACAACCTCATGAAAGGCCAGTCTACTTTTATGGTCGAGATGGTGGAGACAGCGTATATTCTCAGAAACGCTACTGAGAAGAGCCTCGTAGTTCTCGATGAGATTGGCAGGGGCACCAGTACATTTGACGGTATGAGTATCGCCTGGGCGGTTTCGGAGTACCTGCACGACAAGGGCTCACGCACTCTGTTCGCCACCCACTACCACGAGCTTGCCGAGCTTGCCATGTCCAAGAGCAGAACAAAAAACTACAATATCTATGTTAAGCAAAGCGGTGATAAGATCGTCTTTTTAAGAAAGCTCATTCCGGGTGCCGCCAGCCACAGCTACGGCATCCAGGTTGCAAAGCTCGCAGGCGTGCCGGATATAGTAATTAAGAATGCTAGAAAAGTGCTCACTAACTTAGAAAAATCACAGGAAGGGCTCAGGACTTCCATTCTCGGAGGCCAGATATCTCTCTTCACTGACAACGATGGCAGCGATGACAGGGAGGCGATGACAGGGAGCTCGACCCGGTGCTCGAAGAGCTAAGGGAGATCGATACCAACTCTATTACACCGCTCGATGCGCTCACAAAGCTCGCAGAGCTTAAGAAAAAGCTCGAAGGGAGTTAACGAGGCTTATATATACCATAAGTATTGGCAAAGGACCTTTCATTAGATTCCCCTAAGCTTTGATGTACTATATTTCGGAGGCTTACACTATGTTATATTCTTAGATATTAAAGCTTTCGGGAGAAATAAGTGAAGATATATGTTTCAATACCGCTCTTTTTTGCAGTAGTTAGTTTAGCTCTTATTATAAGTGCCGATGCCCAGGTCTTCACGCATGATGATGCCGGGGAGCCTACATATCTTTTTGTCCTGAGCGGAACGTCCGGTGAGATGGAAGGTGATACCCTTACACTAAGCGGAATGCCGAATGTGGTGTACTTCTCTGACAGACCCAGCAGAATTGCAGGGCACAAAAGCGTCACTGATTTTGTGGAGCTTTGGAATAAATCCTCAGACAGCTTTAAGGCCGATCCCCCGAATGCGACACTTTCGATTCTGGATCATGAATCCGCAGAAAATGTTGTGCTAGAGCTTAAGAGCGCACAGGCTAAGGACAACTCGGTTACTTTTAAAGTCCGAGTGCTTCAGGGAGAGGCCCCAAAAACCTTTTTGAATTCATCGCTTTTTATCGATGAATTTCATTTTGGTCCTAATCCCGGTGACGGTTAGGCCGGAGAGGATAAAAGAGGAAATGGGGACAGAGGCGAGCGTTTTAGTGCGATGCCGGGGAGTTACTTTAGCCTCAATATGCGACTTCCAGTATTCTTCAAGCGGTGTGGGTTTCTCAGAAGTGGATATATTGTCAAGATAAGCGCGCGTTTCGAGTTTCATGCCTGAATTTATGAGATTAGTAAGATACGCTCCTGTCCGGACCCCGGCGCTTGGACACCAATTAAATATTACTATACATTTTAAGTTATCAAGCATTGATGAGAGAGATGATAAAAAGATGGATTAGCTTCATAAGCGGGCTGAGGCTGCTTAATTTCAGATTTATAAGAAGGGGGCAAAGTGCCAACCATATGAAAGACAGCCGGGCGATAGGACAATACGGTGAAGAGATAGCATGTAAGTCTCTCAAGCGGGAAAGCTATAAGGTTCTCGAAAGAAATTTCAGGTGCCGTCAAGGGGAGATAGATATTATTGCGGAGGACATAGACGGGGTCCTCTGCTTTGTAGAGGTTAAAGCCCGGTCCTCAGTCGCTTACGGTATGCCCGAGGAAGTGGTAAACAGCCATAAGCAAAAGAGACTTGCGTCGGCAGCCTATATATATATTGAAAAACATAAGATCGGCCCCCGCGATATGAGATTCGACATAGTTTCGGTTGACCTGAGCTCTGGAGAAGCGAGGATACTGAAAAACGCGTTTGAGGTGGGTTATTAAAATTGAAGCTTTAGAGTGCTTACAAAAATTTCGATTCCGGCCGTATACTGAAAAATGAACCCGGGCGGTAAAGCCCGGTTAGTAACTGAGATTCTATTTTTTTCCTCCCGGCTCTTGACACGGACGAATTCATGCATAGTTTATATCTGTTTTTATATGATGGGTTTACTGTAACTTAACAATTTCAATCCAGGAGGCATTTCAATATGGGTGTAAGGCCACTTCACGATAAAGTGTTGGTAAAGAGAATAGATATACCGGATAAAACAGAGGGCGGAATCATCATCCCCGATACGTCTGCGGACAAACCGCTTGAAGGTGTAGTTGCGGCCGTAGGCCCCGGCAGGGCTAATCCGGACGGAAGCGTAACACCGCTCGAAGTAAAAAAGGGCGACAGTGTCTTATTCGCTATGTATGCGGGCAGTGAGATTACGCTTAAAGGGAAAGATCACATAATCCTTAGTGAAAACGATATTTTAGCGGTAATTGTAGGGTAAAAATCTCAGGAGGTATCATAAAAATGGCAGCAAAGGAAATAAAATTTGAGAGAGAAGCTCAGGAAGCGGTTCTAAGGGGCATAAACCAGCTGGCAAACGCGGTGAAGTCCACGCTCGGCCCGAGGGGCAGGAACGTTTTGATAGAGAAGGCATTCGGCGCGCCTGTAGTGACCAAAGACGGCGTAACTGTAGCCAAAGAGATAGAGCTAGAGGACAGGTTTGAGAACATGGGAGCTCAGATGGTAAAAGAGGTAGCGTCCCGCACATCAGACGTTGCCGGAGACGGCACCACCACAGCCACAGTGCTCGCGCAGGCAATGTTCAGAGAGGGGATTAAACTCGTAGCCGCAGGTCACGACCCGATGAAGCTCAAGCGTGGTATAGATAAAGCTGTAGAGGTGGTAGTGAACAGCATCCGTAAGCAGAGCAAGCAGGTAAAGGGCCGTACAGAGATAGCGCAGGTTGCCACAGTATCGGCAAACGGGGACGCGACAATAGGTAACATCATAGCAGACGCCATGGAGAAAGTGGGGAAGGACGGCGTAATCACCGTAGAAGAGGGCAGGAGCCTCGACACAGAGCTAGAGGTTGTAGAGGGGATGCAGTTCGACAGAGGATACCTTAGCCCTTACTTTGTTACCGACTCCGAGAAGATGCAGATAGAGCTCGAGGACCCAGTGATCCTTATGTACGACAAGAAGGTCTCCAATATGAAAGACCTGGTGCCGCTGCTTGAGGAAGTAGCGAGGAGCACCAAGCCCCTGTTGGTAATGGCAGAGGATATAGAGGGAGAGGCCCTGGCAACGCTCGTAGTGAACAAGATAAGGGGCACGCTTAAAGCGGCAGCGGTAAAAGCTCCGGGGTTCGGAGACAGACGCAAGTCCATGCTGGAAGACATAGCGATACTCACAGGGGGTAAGGTAGTAGCGGAAGAGGTCGGGATGAAGCTTGAGAACACAAAGCTTGCAGACCTCGGCAAAGCAAAGAAGGTAGTAATAGATAAAGACAATACGACGATCATAGGCGGCTCAGGTAAGAAGGGGGAGATAGAGGGCCGTATCAAACAGATTAAAGCCCAGGTGGAGGGAGCTTCAGGGGAGTACGACAGGGAGAAGCTTCAGGAGCGTCTGGCCAAGCTCGCAGGCGGAGTAGCTGTGATAAGAGTAGGAGCAGCCACAGAGGCCGAGATGAAGGAGAAGAAAGCGAGAGTAGAGGACGCCCTTAACGCCACAAGAGC
>QIHJ01000137.1 GCA_003229065.1 Candidatus Dadabacteria bacterium | reverse complement strand
GCCACTGGGATATGGAATCCGGTAGCGCCATCATATAATCCGAGGCGGCAACGAATACCCCTGGGGAGTCTTTAACGCACTCGGTGATATAGGGGACCCTCTTAATTTCAGAGGGGTGGAGCATGTTCCAGCGCTCGCTCTCGAGACCGTCGCGGTAGAGCTCCTTATAGCTTGTAACGCTCCACACGTCTGCCGAAACGCCGTATTTCTCCTGTAGTACTTCCTGCGCGCGGAGCACCTCGTTTAGTATCGCGCCGCTCCCGAAGAGCTGCGCGCGGAGCTCGGATTCGCGATCCTCAGCTGCCTTAAATTTATATAAACCCCTGAGTATCCCCTCCCCGACCCCTTCGGGCATGGGTGGGTGCGAGTAAGTCTCGTTCATAACCGTTATGTAATAGAACAAGTCTTCACGGTCTATGTACATACGCTTAATGCCTTCCTTTATTATCTCTGCAAGCTCAAATGCGAAAGCCGGGTCGTAGGCCTTTAAGTTGGGTACCGGATAGGCGAGCAGGTGGCTCTGGCCGTCCTGGTGCTGGAGTCCTTCGCCCGCTAGAGTCGTGCGCCCTGCCGTGCCGCCCAATAAAAACCCCTTGGTCTTCATATCGCCCGCAGCCCATATTAAGTCTCCAATTCTTTGAAAGCCGAACATCGAGTAGTAAATGAAGAATGGAATCATATTAATGCCGTGTGTGGCGTAAGCCGTGCCGGCTGCAATGAACGAGCACATGGAGCCTGCTTCGGTAATACCTTCTTCCAGTATCTGCCCGTCTACCGCCTCTTTGTAGTAAAGGAGGGTCTCGGCATCTACGGGCTCGTAGAGCTGTCCTACATGGGAATATATTCCCACCTGTCTGAATAGAGACTCCATACCGAATGTGCGAGCTTCATCGGGTATGATCGGCACTATGTACTTGCCTATATTTTTATCCTTAAGCAGCTTGCCCAACATTCGGACTGCGGCCATTGTGGTTGCAAATTCCCTTTTCCCCGAGCCTTTGTAGAATTCCTCGAAAATCTTGTCCGACGGGGGTTTTAAGGCTGGGTAGCTGACTTCTCGTTTGGGTAAAAAGCCACCGAGCTCTTTTCTTCTTTTGAGTAAATATTTTATTTCGGGGCTCTGCTCAGGAGGCTTGTAAAATGGCGCTCTGGCAACGTCTTCGTCCGAAATGGGTATGTCGAAACGGGTCTTAAAAATCCTGAGCTCGTCTTCGTTCAGCTTTTTCTGCTGGTGGGTGATATTCCTTCCCTCTCCCGCTTCTCCGAGCCCGTAACCCTTTATTGTCTTGGCTAGGATTACGGTCGGGGATCCCGTATTCTCGACCGCTTGTTTGTAGGCCGAGTATATCTTCTCGGGGTCGTGGCCGCCGCGGCGGAGCTTCTGAAGCTCCTCGTCCGAGAGGTCCTTGACCATCTCCAGCAGCTCGGGTTCTCTTCCGAAAAAGTGGCTCCTGATATATTCGCCCGATTCAACAGAGTACTTTTGATAATCTCCGTCCAGAGCCTCGGTCATTCTTCTGACTAAAGCGCCCGTTTTGTCTTTTGCAAGCAGGGGGTCCCAGCTGCTTCCCCAGATTAATTTTATAACGTTCCAGCCTGCGCCCCGGAATATTGCCTCGAGCTCTTGTATGATTTTGCCGTTACCCCTCACGGGGCCGTCCAGCCGCTGGAGGTTGCAGTTGACTACGAAAATCAGATTGTCGAGCTTCTCCCTGGAAGCCAGTGTGATGGCTCCGAGTGATTCGGGCTCGTCGCTTTCTCCGTCTCCAATGAAAGCCCAGACTTTAGCATCGGAGCGTTTTTTTAAATTCCTGTCTTCGAGGTAGCGGTTGAAGCGGGCCTGATAGATAGCCATTATGGGGCTTAGGCCCATGGACACAGTCGGGAATTGCCAGAAATCGGGCATGAGCCAAGGATGGGGGTATGAGGAAAGCCCTTTATTGGGGCCGATTTCGCGCCTGAAGTTCTGGAGGTTTTCTATGCTGAGCCGCCCTTCGAGATAGGCTCTTGCGTAAATACCCGGAGCCGCGTGTCCCTGAATATAGACTATATCGCCTTCTTGTTCCTCGGTCCGGCCCTTCAGAAAATGATTGAATGCTACGTCGTAAAGGGCGGCTGCTGAGGCGAAAGTGGAAATGTGCCCGCCTATGCCCTCCTCTATCTTATTCGCCCGGACGACCATTGCCATGGCATTCCAGCGGATGAGGCTGCGGATATTCCATTCTATCGCCGGATCTCCGGGGTACGGAAATTGATTTTCTGTCGATATTGTGTTTATGTAAGGGGTATTTGCCGAGAAAGGTACTTTAATACCGCTTTTCTGAGCATGTACTTGTAGCTCTTTCAGGAGTCTTCCCGCGCGCTCCGGACCGCTTGAGCTGAGCACGAAATCAAGTGATTCGCGCCATTCGCGGTCTTCCTGCTCCTCTATTTCGGATTTTCTGAATTCAGTGTTTTTTTTCTTCTGCATATATTGCCTTTATTAGTCCAGAATATGATGCAATATTCCCCTTTTCCTCTAAATCTTTACCGTCCCCAAGAGAAATATTACAGTAAGCCCTTAAAACAAGTCAATGATAATCTCAATATTAGAGTAAATTACTTGCTTAGTAGCTTCATAATTCCTTGTGCAAAAAATCTCATTAGACCCGGATTTGCCAGGACAATATCTGAAATTGCATGGAATCGATTGACGCTATTGCAATTGAATATATAATATCCCTGCTATGGAAAAATTCGATTTAACAGTGATAGGATCGGGTCCCGGGGGATATATCGGCGCAATAAGGGCTGCGCAGCTCGGAATGAAGGTTGCTATAATAGAACGCGACAAACCAGGCGGAGTGTGTCTAAACTGGGGCTGTATACCTTCCAAGTCGATACTAAAATGTGCAGAAGTCTATGAATACTTCAAGCATTCCAGTGAGTACGGTATAACACATAAAGGGCTTTCTTATGATTTCTCAAAGGTCATCGATAAGAGCAGAGGCGCATCAGCTAAGCTTACAAAGGGGGTAGAATATCTCCTTAATAAAAATGAAATCACTCTATTTAACGGTATCGGAAAGATAATTACTAACGGTAAAGTCGGGGTTACGGGCGAAAATGACCAGGTCGAGGTCGACACCGAAAGGATTTTGATAGCCACAGGCTCTGTTCCTGTGACGCTGCCGGGTCTTGAAGTTGACGGAAAACTCGTTATGACAAGCGATGAGGCGATATTTCACCCCGAGGTTCCACCTTCGGTGGTTGTCATCGGAGGCGGATATATAGGCGCTGAGTTTGCATACGTATACAATTCATTCGGAAGCAAAGTTACAATTGTAGAGATGATGGACCACTTGCTGCCCGGTGCGGATAGGGATGTCGCACGCGAGCTCGAAAAAGCGTTTAAGAAGAGTGGAATGACCATTATGACTGGTACTAAATATAAGAATATCAACAAGAAACGCAAAATAGTTGATGTAATACTTGAAGATATCAAAAATGGCTCGGAATCTACAGTTTCAGCCTCCATGGTGCTAGTGGCGGTAGGTAGACGCCCGGTGGCTAATGACGCGCCTACATCGCTCAGCTTCTATAAGAAAACAGGGGACATCGGCTTGAGTGACGCAAGGGTAGAGCTCGATGAGCGCGGTTTTATTAAGACGGACGGTTCTTATATGACTACTTCGAGCAATATTTATGCTATCGGGGACGTAATTGGGCCCCCTCTCCTGGCACATAAGGCTTCGGAAGAGGGTGTCGCTGCCGTTGAGATGATGTCGGGGCTAAAGAGTAAGGTACATTACGGCAATATTCCCGGATGTGTGTATTGTCAGCCCGAAATCGCTATGTTAGGAATGACTGAAGAAGAGGTAAAAGAAAAAGGGTATGAGTACAGCGTTGGGAAATTCCCTTTTAAAGCTGCCGGTAAGGCCGTAGGCACCGGGGAGACGGATGGATTTGTAAAAATTATTTCGGATAAGAAAACAGGAGAGATTTTAGGCTCTCACATAATCGGCCATGGAGCTACAGAGCTTATAGCCGAGGTTGCAGTCGGAAGGACACTTGAGACTACCCCGTATGAGATAGCTGTTACATCCCATGCCCACCCTACTCTTTCTGAAGCAGTTATGGAGGCTGCACTGGCAGCAATGGGAAGAGCAAGGAATATTTAACCCCCTAGCATATATAAGTATTGAGTTACGGGCGCTGTGCCATATTTCAGTTTTTAATTAAAAACCCTTATGTATTACGCATTTTCCGGATAAAATATAGTTATGGATAATTTTAAGGTCTATAAGCTCGGGCTTGTGCCTTATCGTAAGGCGCTTGAGATTCAGCTGAATCTTCTGGAGCGAAGAAAAAGGGGTGAGATAGAGGACACTCTTTTGCTTCTTGAGCACCCCCCTACTTTTACGATCGGAAGGCGTGGGAATATGGGGAATTTACTGGCAGCTGAAGAAGCTCTAAAAAAAGAAGGTATAAGCCTCGAAGTGATAAGCCGGGGCGGAGATATTACGTTTCACGGCCCGGGGCAGCTGGTGGGCTACCCGATTATGGACCTGAACACAATGGGACGGGACATACACAAATACCTGAGGGGACTGGAAGAGGTGATAATCGAGGCGCTTCTTAGCTATCAGATAAAAGCCAGGAGGATCGAAGGCGTGACGGGCGTGTGGGTAAAGTGGCATAAGATCGCATCGATCGGAGTGGGTGTGAGGAGGTGGATTACTTATCACGGATTCGCGCTCAATGTGAATACAGAGCTTTCTTACTTTGAGAAGATAGTGCCGTGCGGTATAGCAGACGTTCAAATGACATCTGTTCGGAGGTGGCTTGCCCGAAGCGGCGAGCTTGATATGGCGGAGGCGGAGGAAGCGGTAATAAGCGCATTCTCTAAAGTATTCAACAGGCGGCACACTAAGACCGTAACCATGTGCGAACAAATGCACGGCGGGAAGATAGACTTTGAGCTTTTGCTCGATATAGAGAGGCAAGTTGAGGTGGATTGAGACGGGCTTAAATACCCGGTCAGGGGACAGAGGCTGGGGGCAGCGAGCGAAAG
>QIHJ01000231.1 GCA_003229065.1 Candidatus Dadabacteria bacterium | reverse complement strand
TCGTTTTATCTTGGATTCATGAATACTCCGGCTTTATGAACGTAAGCTGGGGGAGTCTTAGTGTTCCTATCGGCTTGGGTTGTACGTGAAACGGTGGGCTAGGTGGGTAGGGGGGCTGGCTTGGATATTTTTGTCAGAAAAGCGTTCCATCCGTAGTCTAGTAGAGTGTCCCCATCGCCATTGCCGGTAATTCCGCCACCACACTGTCGATAAATAGCGATGACATTTTGAAACTCTCAGGTGACATGCCTTCTAGCACAGCCACTTTAAAAACTACTGAACCGGGTTTCTGCTCCAAACTAATAAGTTCAACCACCACATTTCTAGCTCCTTCTTTCTTCAACACTGAAAGAGTAGCGTTTGGCGGGTCTGCTTTGAAGCTATCACTCCCCTTGTTCCATGACTCTACAAATTTCTCAAGCGAGAGATGCCCTGCAGCTCGAACCGGACGGTCTGAGAAATAGATAACATTCGGTACTCCGTTCAGTGTCAAAGTATCTCCCTTTAAGCTCCCTGAGGTTCCGCTCAGAACAAACATATAACGAGGTTCTTTAGAATCATCTATTACATGCTCGGCAAATACCAAGCCGGGAGCAAGCGTCAGCATCACGGTAAATATTCCTACTATAGCTCTGAATCTCAAAGCTACATCCTACTCAATAGTACTTTATATCTATCTCCTTTCTTTATACCAGTTCATATTCCCGGCGGACCAGGAGCCGTCACTTTTATTTGCATTGCCCTTCAGCACAAATGTATTGTCAATATTAACGAGCTCCATATTAACAACGCCCCCACCTAAGTCCTCAATTGTATCGTGGCTATAATTAACGGTGAGAACGTTGCCTTTTAATTCTCCGGTACCGTGAAAAGTAGACTGCCAGTGACGTTTGTGCCAGTAAGTTCCGGTGACTCTGACTTTCGACCCTGACTTGTTGGACTCTATTATGATCGAGCTTGGCTGACTTAGATATGGGTCCGACCAGACTCCAGTCAAATCCGGGTGTATGTCAGATGATCCTTTTACCCCGGCTTTGCTTTCCTGAGCGAACGCGCTTCCAATCAGGCCTGCAGCACCTATTGCCGCAGTAGAAACGATAAATTTCCTCCTGTCCATTATCCAAACCCTCCTTTAAATTTGTTGTATTAAGGAGCTGCTAAACTGTTGGTTTTCATTTTACCTGTTCAATCCATTATTCCTAAGTTCCCACGCCTGTAATCTATGAAAAGTGTGGAAGTTTCGAATGATCCTGTGGCATTACCTTCCAGCTCCCGTCAGCATCACGGTAAATATTTCTACTATAGTTGAATGTCTCATAGCCGCATCCCCCTGATTTTTTAAATACAGAGTTTAAAATAAAATCTATTACACCCTTATCATGCTATAACTGGGATTCTTAATAAAAGTCGTAATCGCTTTGAAGTAAATTACCCAAGCGGCGTTTTATGTGAAGTATCCATGTCCTAGGGAGGGAACGAAGCCGAGTACTATAAGTTTATTTACGCTTATTTGGGATAACGCACAGCCCAATATTCAGAATTAAAAGAATTCCAGGGTATTTTTGTACTTGCTACACTCTTTTTGACCAGTTAGTAGGAGTACCCTTCCTAGACAAAATTCAAGTTGAATCTATAATGTTTATTAATTATTCGAAACTGTGTATTTGAATATGACATTGATCACATTCGAATCGTCTTTAGGTTTGGTCAATACAGTACGAAGTATCTGTTTTTCCCGGCGATTTGAGATTGCGGCTCATATATTCTTGTGCTAAGATTATAAGCGAAAATTGATGGTTAATTATAATACTCCCCAAAAGGTAATTCAGAGTAATCCAGCAGGATTAAAAGTATGAATGTTATCGACATGTTTCACGGACCTAACTCGGGCTATATACTCGAGCTTTACGACCGTTATGTAGAAGACCCGAGCTCCGTAGACGCACAGACGAGGACGCTCTTTGAGCACTGGAAACCCGACACCACAGACGGCGTTCCAGTGGAAGCCTCACAGGAAAATATTGAAAAGATCGTGGGTACGGCCAATCTGGCCCAGGCTATACGGACATTCGGCCATCTGGATGCTAAAATAAATCCTCTCGGGATTAAATGCTCGGGAGACCCTTCGCTTGAACTCTCTACACATAAAATAAACGAAGAGGACCTTTTCCAGCTGCCTTCGAGCCTGATCGGCGGCCCTGTGGCCGAAACGACGACAAATGCGGCTGAGGCGATAAAGAAGCTCCGCAGGGTTTACTCGTCTTCGATAGGCTATGATTATTACCACCTACACTCGATTGAAGAAAGAAGGTGGTTAAGTCATGCTGCCGAATCGGGAAGATTCAGACCTCCCAAAGACCCTATTAACGAAAAGAGGCTCCTTGTGAGTCTGACGCAGACCGAGGTGCTCGAGAGGTTCCTGCACAGGATATTTCCGGGGAAATTCCGTTTTTCGATAGAAGGCGTGGACACGCTGATCCCTATGTTTAACGAGATAGTCGGCCTGGCAGCTGAGTCCGATATCTACCATATAATGATCGGGATGGCCCACCGCGGACGCCTGAACGTCATGCACCATGTCATGAATAAGCCTTACAAGGGGACTTTGATTAAGTTCAAGGATCCGGTGCTGCAGAGAGACTTCAGGGACTATATGGGCTGGACCGGCGACGTCAAATACCATGAGGGCGCCCGGCGGGCTATTAAAAACGGCCGGCCGATAGAGATGCAGATTACGCTTGCCCCTAACCCGAGCCACCTGGAGTCTGTAAACCCAGTTGTCGAGGGTATGTCGCGTGCGGCAGGAACAAAAGCGGATAAGCCAGGGGCGCCTGAATTCGACCCGGCAGTCTCGCTCCCTGTGCTAGTTCACGGAGACGCGGCATTTCCCGGACAGGGTATCGTGTCCGAAACACTGAACTTATCGCGTCTTCCGGGCTACAGCACCGGAGGCACTATACATATAATCACAAATAACCAATTAGGGTATACGACTCTGCCCCGGGACAGCAGAAGCACTCTGTATGCAAGCGATTTGGCAAAGGGTTTTGAGATACCGATAGTACACGTAAACGCCGATGATCCAGAAGCGTGTATAGAGACTTCCAGACTCGCATTCGCATACTTGAAAGAGTATCAAAAAGATTTCCTGATAGACCTTGTCGGCTACAGGCGGCATGGACACAACGAAGCCGACGAGCCCGCATTTACACAGCCAAAGCTATATGGGATTGTAGATAAGCATCCTACGGTTAGAGAGACCTGGTCAAACACCCTTATAGAACGGGGCGTTATAGATAGCGATGAGTCGGAGGAAATTTTAAATAAATGCAACGAGCAGATGCACAGCGATTTTGAATCGCTCGGCCCGGAAGACATGCCCGATGAATCTCAGCCCGAACGGCCGCCTGTGGGTGCGGCTCAAAAGGTCAGGTCATCGGTATCGGCAGGGGCGCTGAGAGCGCTAACCCAATCGATGCTCGAGCTGCCTCAGGATTTTAAAATAAATCCCAAACTAAAGCGCTCAAGAGAGCGCTGGGCAGGGGCGCTTGAGAGTGCGGAGGGCAAAACTATAGACTGGGCGATGGCCGAGCAGCTTGCCTTCGCTTCTATACTGGCCGACGGCACGCCGATACGCCTAACGGGGCAGGACTCGGAGCGCGGCACCTTCAGTCACCGCCATGCCGTGCTGCACGACTTTATAAACGGCCAATCTTATACTCCGCTCCAACATATTCCTCAGGCTAAAGCAGCATTTGAAATATACAACAGCCCTCTCACAGAAAACGCATGCATAGGGTTTGAGTACGGATATAACATACATAAACCCGAATCACTCGTAATCTGGGAGGCCCAGTACGGTGATTTCATAAACGGCGCTCAGACGATTATTGACGAATACCTGGTTTCCGCAAGAGCAAAGTGGGGGCAGACACCTTCACTTGTACTGCTTTTACCCCACGCATATGAAGGGCAGGGTCCGGACCACTCTTCTGGCCGTATGGGGAGGTTCCTCGATTCGGCCGCTGAAATAAATATGCGCGTTGCCAACTGCACGACTTCGGCTCAATACTTCCATTTATTAAGGCGCCAGGCCGGCGTGCTCGAGATAGACCCGCTTCCGCTGATAATTTTGACGCCCAAGAGCTTGCTCCGGAACACGCTCATATTCTCATCCCTAGAAGAGCTTTCTCACGGCACTTGGCAGCCTGTTATCGACGATCAGATGGACGAAAAACAGGCTAAAAAAGTGAAGCGTCTGATACTCTGCAGCGGCAAAGTCTACTGGGACCTCGTATCGAGTGAATATTATGAAAAGAGTGCGGGGGATATAGCGATTGCAAGGGTGGAGCAGCTCTACCCCATACCTACAGTTATGATCAGCAAGGTGCTCGGCAGATACCCGAAGCTTAAGGAAGTCGTATGGCTTCAGGAAGAGCCCGAAACGATGGGGGCCTGGATGTTTATGTTCCCGTTCTTCAGAAAGCTGATAGACAGGCGCTTTCCTCTGCATTATATGGGGCGGAAACGTAACTCGAGCCCAGCCGAAGGCTCTTTGTCTATGCACAGGGTTAATCAGCAGGCTTTAGTTCAGCAAGCACTTACACTGGATAAAGAGCTGGCGAATCTGGATGAGCTTGGAATTACCTGGGTAAAAAATGTATAAATTATCGGAGAAAAAACATGTCGATTGATATAAAAGTTCCTGAGCTGGGAGAATCCATAGTCGAAGCGACTGTTATAAGGTGGTTCAAGTCCGTCGGAGACCCTATTAAAATAGGTGAAGCCCTGGTCGAGCTTGAGACTGAGAAGGCCAATTTTGAAGTCGCGGCTGAAAAACAAGGCGTGCTGACCAGTATCGTTAAGGGGGATGAGGAGGACGTAGAAGTCGGGGACGTGATCGGGATAATGGAGGAAGGCGCCGTAGGAAAAAGCGCTACGGAAAAAAAGGAAGAATCTACGGAACCGGAAGAGATCAAAATAGAAGTTACGGAAATTACGGAAGATACGCAAGGGGAGAAAGTAACCCCGGTTGCCAGACGGATGGCAGAGGAGCACGGGGTCGATATAAGCCTGGTCAAAGGAACGG
>QIHJ01000269.1 GCA_003229065.1 Candidatus Dadabacteria bacterium | reverse complement strand
CAATGTGCGGGATTTTGACCTGGGGGTCTATGAACCTTACCAGGGGTTTAAAATAGGCGAGCCCATAGGTGGCGATTTTACGGAAGTATTTGTGAGCGAATAGTTCTAATTATAGAGAAATTACCTATAAAAGGAGGTTCGAAAATGAAAAAAGTGATTTACATATTCACAATATTCGCATTTGTAATAATTCCAGCGACGTACGTTATGGCCGACCCTGTGATCGATCCCTCGAGCATAAAGAATCAGGATAAGTACTATCAGGACAACGCCCAGTGTAAAGCCATTGCCAAGGACAATAAGGGCGGAGTCGGCAAAGTCGCCAAAGACACCGCTATCGGCGCTGGCGTGGGCGCGGGTACGGGCGCTCTCCTGGGTGCTATAGGGGGCGGTGTCGGTAAAGGGCTCGGCATAGGAGCCGTTGTGGGCGGAGTCGCCGGGGGCGGCATGAGCGTATACAAGAATAGTAAGAATTATGACGAGATATACAAGAACTGTATGCGCGGCAGGGGCTACAGAGTACTAAATTAACAAACTCTTTTGTAAAGATCAATAATTGTAGTGCTTGATCTTCTCGCCCTTCTCACCGATCTCGGTCATTGCGTCGATGCCGATTTGAAGGTGTACGTCTGACCAGTTTTTTGTGACTTCCTGATCAGATTCCTCAGTTTTAACTCCCTCGGGCGTTATAGGCACGTCTGAAACCAGCAGGAGCGCCCCGCGGGGTATCTGGTTGTGGTGACCTACGATAAATAGTGTAGCCGTCTCCATGTCGATAGCCATAACAGTAAGGGATTTCAGATACTCCATGAAACCTTCGTCGTGCTCCCAGACTCTTCTGTTAGTCGTATATACAACCCCTGTCCTGTACTCGTATCCATGATCGGCGATCTTCTCAGATACGAACTTGTGGAGCTTAAAAGAGGGGAGGGCCGGTACTTCCTCTGGGAAGTAATCATGTCCTGTCCCCTCTCCCCTTATTGCCGCGATAGGTAGTATGAAATGACCTATCTCAGTCGATTTTTTAAGCCCCCCGCACTTGCCTAAGAAAAGCACTCCCTGGGGCTCGACAGCTATAAGGAGATCCATTATCGTAGCAGCGTTTGGAGAGCCCATCCCGAAATTTATTATCGATAATCCGGCGCTGTTGGTGGCTGCTTGCATAGGTTTATCTTTACCGTAGATTTCGCAATCGAATATCTCAGCGAATCTGATTACGTAATGATAAAAATTGGTTAGAAGTATATAATCACCGAACCCCTCAAGCGGCATACCCGTGTAGCGCGGGAGCCAGTTTCTAGCGATTTCGATCTTTTCCGTAATCGGTATTCCGGATCCGGTCACAGAGTCTCTGAATTTATTCATTGCATTCTCAGGCCAACTGATTACTGGTGAGCCTAAATATAAATGTAGCCTTCAGGCGAAGTTATTTCAATCGGTATTTATGAAGTGCCGGTGTAGCTCGATTAGCGGCCGACCCTGTTCTCGAGCACCATTATTATAAGAAAACCGACAAAGAACATTGTTGTGGCAAAGGCGTTGTCCCGGCCCTGGTGAGCCTCAACGAGAAGCTCTTCAGTCACAAGGTACAGCAGCGCAGCCGTTGCGAACGCTATCACAATTTCGAGGCTCTGGCCGCTTAGCCCTTCCAAGAAGAGGCCTCCGAGCGATGCCCCTATCAGGACCAGCACCGCCAGCATTACAGTAACGGCGATTATCGTCCTCGGGCTCTTCCCGTTTTTTGCCAGTGAAGATACAACTGAAATCGTAAGGAACAAAAGCTCTATCGTAAGGGCAATCGTTATTATTACTCCTTCTTTAAGACCCACGTCAAAACTCACTCCAATTAATAGCCCGTCTATAAACACGTCCACCCCTGAAGCCGCTACGAGTCCGCCCGAGCCGCGGGAATCGCCGCTTGCACCATTTTGCTCGAATTTGTCCATAACAAATCTGACCAGGAGCATGAGAGCGACACCCAGAGAAAAACCTATGATTAGCGACAGCAGATTAAAATTCTGAGTGAGCTCGGGAAGGAGCTCCACGCCCACGGCCGCGAAAACCACGCCCGCGGCAAAGTGCTGGACTGCGATCCTGGTCTTTTCCCCGGGTGCCCTGTAGGCCGCTACCGTGCCGCCTATAAGGGTCGCGATTATGGGTATGAGCGTATATGTCAGTATTGTCGTGAGCATTTCATAGACTCTTTGAATCTAATTAAAACTTAACTGCTTAATTGTTACGTATCTAATTCTATCGGCGGGGGCTTTAAATGGATTTGGGTTTTATTGTCTATGTAGCAATTTCTCGGAACGCCCGGGTTTATTCGAGCCTGCTTGATTTCCGGTAGTATCTTCACTATATGTATATTAATAGATGGCAACTAACCGAGGGTTCACAATAATGAATAAAAATTATGTATTTGCATTTATAGCTGCATTTTTACTTACAGCCTGCAGCAAGAATGTGTACACAGACCCCGATCTCGGAGGGCTATACAACAGGGCGGCTGTGCGTTCTCATTTGGAGGGGAACCCGGTGATTGTGATACCCGGAATACTTGGCTCAAAGCTCAGGGACAGCGAGTCAGGGCAGCTTGTCTGGGGGGCGTTTGAAAAGGGAACGACTAACCCTGAGACCCCTGAAGGGGCGCGGCTTATTGCTATCCCTATGAAAAAAGGCGCGCCTTTGAGCGAGCTTACCGACAGCGTACATTCAGACGGGGCGCTCGACATAGTAAAAGTAAGTCTTTTCGGACTTCCGATTGAGCTCAACGCATATGTGAATATTCTAACTACTTTGGGCGTAGGCGGTTATGTGGACGAGGCGATTGCCTCAAACGATGCCAACCAAATCGACTACGGGGACGATCACTTCACCTGCTTTCAGTTCGATTACGACTGGAGGCTCGATAACGTAGAGAACGCAAGGAGGCTCGGGGAGTTTATAAAGGAGAAGAGGGCCTATATACTTGAAGAATATAAGAAGCGCGGAATAGAAAGAGAAGAAGTTAAATTCGACATTGTGGCACACTCGATGGGCGGGCTGCTTACCAGATATTATCTGCGTTATGGTGAGGAGGACCTGCCCTCAGACGGCTCACTGCCCGAGCTTACCTGGGCCGGGGCTGATTACGTCGAAAAGGCGATAATAATCGGCACCCCCAGCGCAGGCGCCGTAGGGTCGGTAGAGACCCTGGTGCATGGGCGTGACATAGGGCCTTTTCTGCCTAAGTACGAGCCCGCGATAATTGGAACTTTTCCCTCTCTCTACCAGCAGATGCCCAGAACCAGGCACAAAGCCGTAAGAGACCAAAACGGGGCAAGCATAGATCTGGGTGACCCCGAGACCTGGGAGCTTTATGGCTGGAGTCTCATGGATCCCGAGCAGGACAGGGTTCTCGAATGGCTCCTTCCTGAAGTGCCCAACGCTGCAGAGAGGCGTGAGATTGCGCTTGATCATCTTACAAAATCACTTGAGCGCGGAATTCAGTTTCAAGAGGCTCTCGATGTGCCTGCGACGCCTCCAGCCAATTTAAAGCTCTATCTGATCGCGGGTGACGCAATACCGACCGGCGCGGGCCTTACGGTCTTGGAAACCGGGGAGCTTGAAGTTACTAATTACACACCCGGCGACGGAACAGTAACCCGCTCGAGCGCCCTTATGGACGAGAGAGTCGGCGGTCAGTGGAATTTGCGTCTGGTTTCCCCGGTTAAGTGGTCAAATGTCATGTTCATTTTCACCGACCACCTGGGACTCACGAAAAGTCCTGTCTTCAGCGATAACGTGCTCTATTTACTTCTCGAGCATCCTATTAATTAATAATCCGGGTATAAGCTCTTTTGGAGCCGGCACTTGCCGAGACCCGAAAATAATCGTTCCGTCATATCTATATGCATTACGAAGCTGTTGAAAGTTAGGGGTTGTTCTGTAGATTTATAGGTGCAAACGGTCGTACCATAAAACCGGAGGTAGATATTGAGCAATTACAAATCTCTTAGAGATATATTAAAAAATTCGAAAAAGGCGCTTCTTATAGGTATCGGAGGGGGCGGCGACATTGTGGGCACGATTCCGACCGGGGACCTGCTGGGTATGTTCGGCATAGAGTGCGTTTACGGGGGCATCTCGTGGGAGCGCTCCGTTTTCGACCCTGTGCCCGGCCCGAGAACATTTGAAGAGACCAGGAACGTAAGGAAATTAAACGACGTTGTCTGGTACGCGAATAAGGACACGGTTACAAGCACCGGAGTGAGCTATGCGGAGTCCGGGTTCTCTCGGGTTTGGGGAGAGGAGACGCTTCTTATCGGGATTCACGCCGGGCCCGAGGCAGTGGCTGAGGGCATATTGGACGCTTGCCGTAAACTTAACGCTGACCTGGTAATTGGAATTGACGTCGGCGGAGATGTGCTGGCGCAGGGCGATGAGCCCGGGCTGATGAGTCCTCTTGCCGACGCTTTAATGACTGCGGCGCTATATTACGTAGACCGTAATATTCCGACTGTAATGGGACTATTCGGCTACGGAAGCGACGGAGAGCTCACGTATAGTGAGCTAGAAAGGTCAATGAAAGTGCTTGCTAAAGAAGGGGGCATACTCGGCAGCTGGGGTATAACGCAAGATGCGCTTAAAAAACTTGAGGAGATGATTTCGACCGTGCCTACGGAAGCAAGCCGTATGCCCGTGCTTTTTGCTAAGGGCGAGTTTACGGATACAACCATAAGAAGCGGCAGGCGTAATATTTCACTCTCCATGTCTTCTACAGTTACATTTTACCTCTCGACAAAGGTGGTTTATGAAAAATTATCCAAGCTTTCTCCTTGCGTGTGTGGTTGTAAGACTCTTGAGGAAGCAAACGACGCTCTTCATTCAATCGGAGTGCATACGGAGCTTGATATCGAGCGGGAAAGGTTAAATGCAGGAGGAAGCCGGGCCAATTCTTCCCGTAAATAAATTCCGGCATCTCCGTTGTAGCCTTTGAGTACATAGCCTAGCAAACTTATTATTAAAGGGGCTGTACCAGATAATCAGCCCATATATTGTTTAACCCACTGTTTTAATTGATTTAATTGCGCTTTTGGATTGGGGCTGTTAAATCT
>QIHJ01000362.1 GCA_003229065.1 Candidatus Dadabacteria bacterium | reverse complement strand
ATTACCGATTTTGAATTCTCAGCAGAATTCAACAAGGCTATCGAGCTTAAGGTAAGGGCCGAGCAGGAGGCGCTTCAGGCGATTAATGAAAAGACAAGGCGAGTTACGCAGGCTGAGGCCGGTTATCAGGAGCGAAAACTCGCGGCGGACGGTGAAGCTTATGAGATCGAAGCCGCGTCCAAGGCCAAAGCCGACGCTATAGACAGAGAGGCCAAAGCGCTTAAAGGTAACCCTCAATTGATCCAGCTCCGCCTGGCAGAAAAATGGGACGGGACCCTCCCCAGGTTCACGGGAGGAGAAACTATCCCCATCATTAATCTAGATTCTATTACAAAAGATTAAGTAGCTGACGGTGTAGGTGCTCTGCACTCTTTTTAAACTTCGTTATTTTGAATCAGCAGGCTGATCAGTCCTCGTAGGACTCTATAGGGGGGCAAGAGCACACCAGGTTTCTGTCCCCGAAGGGGTTATTAATCCTGCCTACCGGGGGCCAGAACTTTTGTTCCTCCACATATGGAAGGGGATAAAGCGCTTTTTTCCTGGAATAGGGGTGTTTCCAATCATCTATCAAGGCTTCCCTTGCTGTATGAGGCGCGTTTTTAAGTACATTGTTAAGTGGATCTGAAGCGCCCTCGGTAATTTCCTCTATCTCTTTGTAAATCGATATAAGCGCGTCACAGAACCTGTCGAGCTCGTCTTTGGCTTCACTCTCGGTCGGCTCTATCATCATGGTCCCGGCAACGGGCCAGGAGACTGTGGGCGCATGAAAACCGTAGTCCATAAGCCTCTTTGCAACGTCCTCTACGTCTACGCCGCAGTCTCGCTTAAACCGCCTGAGGTCCAGTATAAATTCGTGCGCGACTCTTCCGTGAGAGCCCGAATAAAGAACGTCATAATACTTTTCCAGTCTCGATTTAATGTAATTTGCGTTCAGTATCGCATACTCGGTAGCCTCTGTAACGCCCGTTTTACCAAGGAGCTTAATATAGGCATAGGACACGAGCAGTATGCTCGCGCTCCCCCAGGGCGATGCCGAAACCGATGCTGATTGCTTGCCGTTTCCGGGGTCTATAACCGGGTGCCCGGGGAGGTACGGGGCAAGATGCTCCGCGACACAGATGGGCCCCATTCTGGGCCCTCCGCCGCCGTGGGGAATACTGAAGGTCTTATGGAGATTGATATGACATACGTCCGCCCCGATCTCGGCCGGGCTCGTAATGCCGACCTGTGCGTTCATATTGGCGCCGTCCAGATATACCTGGCCGCCGTTTTTATGAACCACCATGCACATCTCCCTCACGCCCTCCTCAAATACCCCGTGAGTTGAAGGGTAGGTAATCATAAGAGCTGCGAGCGTATCCTTATACTTCTCCGCTTTTTTCTTAAGGTCATCCATGTCGATATTCCCGTGCTCGTCGCAGCCCACCACTACTACGCGCATACCGGCCATGGCGGCGCTTGCGGGGTTTGTACCGTGCGCGGAGGAAGGTATGAGCGTAACGTTCCTCCCCTCCTCACCCCTGTCTTTATAATAGTCTCTGATGACCAGAAGCCCGGCGTACTCGCCCTGCGCCCCCGAATTGGGCTGAAGCGATACGGAGTGAAGCCCCGTAATTTCAGCAAGGAATCCCTCAAGCTCTTTGAATATCCTGAGATACCCAGCCGTCTGATTTATGGGGGCAAAGGGGTGCATCTTAGAGAACTCTGGCCATGTAACGGGCAGCATTTCCGTTGTGGCATTAAGCTTCATAGTGCATGAGCCCAGCGGGATCATCGATGTGGTCAGTGACAAATCCTTACTCTCTAGCTTCCTGATGTATCTGAGCATCTTTGTTTCAGAACGGTATCTTTCAAAAACAGGGTGGGTTAAATAGGGGTTTGTACGTTTGTATTCTTCGGGAAAATCAGCGGTGTAGTCTTTGAACCTGCTCTCAAAACGAGTGAAATCGTATTTGCTGTTATTTAGCGCGGAAAAGATGCGAAGGAGCTTTTTGACATCGTCTGACTCTGTTGTCTCATCGATCGATATCCCTATGTGCTTCTTATCTATATATCTGAAATTAATGCCTTCTGACTCTGAGAGCAGTCTTATTTTTTCAATCGCTTTTCCGGCCTCTTTCCCCATATTGACTTTGAGCGTGTCGAAGTAGTGATCATTTATCTGCTTATAACCCATGCTCCCCAGTTCCCTCTCTATGAAACGGGCTGTGCTGTGTATCCTCCCGGCAATCGACTGTAAACCGTCTCCGCCGTGGTATACGGCATACATACCGGCCATGATGGCAAGAAGCGCCTGCGCGGTGCAAATGTTGGAAGTGGCTTTTTCTCGTCGAATATGCTGCTCCCTCGTCTGTAGTGCCATCCTGTAAGCCGTGTCGCCGTTTGAGTCGATCGACACGCCGATTATTCGCCCGGGTACCTGGCGTATAAAGCTCTCGTGGGTAGCGAAATATGCTGCGTGCGGACCCCCGTAGCCCATCGGCACACCGAATCTTTGAGCAGACCCGAGCACTACATCGGCCCCGAATTCTCCCGGGGGAGTGAGAAGCGTGAGGCTAAGCAAATCGGCAGCTACTGCTACGAGAATCCCTTTTTCATGCGCTCTATCCACAAATCCCGTGTAATCACTGATCTCACCGTCCGAGTCCGGATATTGCAGTAAAGCACCAAAATAATCACCGCCGAAATCAAATTTTGCGTGACCCCCGACAACGAGCACAATCCCGAGCGGCTCGGCCCTTGTTTTTAAAACATCGATTGTCTGAGGGAAACATTTTTCAGACACAAAAAACTTTCTAGCGTCCTCGGTTTTCCGTTTTATACTGCTTATACGATGTAACATCGTCATAGCCTCGGCCGCAGCGGTCGCTTCGTCCAGAAGAGAAGCGTTTGCTATTTCCATTTTGGTAAGGTCAGTCACAAGGGTCTGAAAGTTAATCAGGGCTTCCAGGCGGCCCTGAGAAATCTCAGCCTGATAAGGAGTGTACTGGGTATACCAACCTGGGTTTTCAAATATATTACGCTGTATTACGCCTGGGGTAAGACAGTCATAGTAACCGAGGCCGATGTAGGATTTATAGACTTTGTTTTTTTTTGCGGTCTTCTTGAGCGCCTCTAAAAATTTATACTCACTTAGAGGCTCGGGCAGGTCAAGCGGAGCCTTCAGTCTGATCGAAGAAGGGACAGTCTGCTCTATAAGATCATCCAGTGAACTTATATCCAAAGACGCGAGCATCGACCGAGTCTCTGATCCGCTTGGTCCCAGATGCCTCTTGGAAAATAAATTATATCCGTTGGGATGAGTTTTCATTAATATCTGCTCAGAAAATATTTTTTAATTTTACAGAAGGGTAAGCATTACAAATGTGAATTTACTAATACCGCTGACTAAATTAAAATATAATACCCGATCTTCCCTATCTAATTCTTAACTTGCTTCGATTGTTATTGGCTTAATCTTCCATTTCATTTTCTACATGTTTCGTATAGATTGCGCTTTCCATCAAGTCTTTAAGCTCGTCAGGGTCGTAGGGTTTTACTTTGATCATCCATCCCTCGCCGTAAGGGTCTTCGTTTATAGTTTCAGGGGCACCGAGGAGAGCCTCGTTTACCTCCACCACGTCACCGCTAACCGGCGCATAGAGGTCAGACACGGCCTTGGTCGATTCTACCGCTCCAAAGGGATCGCCCTTTGTGATTTCATCCCCTTCGCTCGGAAGCTCTATATATACAATTTCCCCAAGAGAGTCCTGGGCATAGTCCGATATGCCTATTACCAGCATATCGCCTTCTTCCATAATCCACTCGTGATCATTCGTATATTTTAATTCAGCAGGTACCTGAACCATGGTATATTCTCCTTAATTATTGCCCTTTTTATAAAAGGGAAGCGAAGCCACCTGAACCTCCCTGAGTGTATTTCTAATCTCAATCTGTATCAACTCATTACTTCGATTAACTCTATCAATTTCCGCTCCTACCCCTTTTAAATAACCCATACCGATGGGTTTTTCAAGACTCGGGGAAAAAGTTCCGCTTGTAACTCTGCCGAGCTTCTCCCCATCCCGGAATATTGAGTAACCCTGCCGGGGTATTCCGCGCTCAACCATAGTAAACGCGACAAGCTCGTTTGTAAGCCCCTTTGCCATAGAATCGACTATCGCCTGCTTCCCGATAAAGTCCTCGCTATCCAGTTTTACGTAGCGTCCGAGCCCCGCCTCAAGGGGATTTGTATCTTCATCTATCTCGTGGCCGTAGAGCGAATAGCCCATCTCCAAGCGTAACGTGTCTCGGGCCCCGAGTCCTGCGGGTTTAATACCCTGCCCGCTGCCTATTTCCATAAGCCTGCTCCACAAATCCGGCCCCGCCTCCCAGGGGAGGAATATCTCGTACCCGTTTTCTCCGGTATAACCGGTCCTTGCGACTATCAAATCATTCTCGTTCCAATTGCAGGTTAGAAAATAAAACCTTTTCAGGCCCTCTAAAGAAATACCGATACTTTCGGATAAAACAGCCTCCGAGCATGGGCCCTGAATGGCTATCTGAGAGTAATCGGGACTCCTGTCGAGCACTTCCACATTGTAATTACCTATATGCCCCCTGATCCACTCATAGACCTTTAAGGAATTAGATGCGTTTGCGCAGAACAGGAGATTCTCATCCGAGAATTTATATAAAATTACGTCGTCCACTACCCCGCCGTTCTCAAAGCAGATTAGTGTGTACTGCGCCTGGTTAGCCTTAATCTTAGATGCATCGTTTGTAGTAATCCACTGACAGAACGGAAGCGCATCGGGCCCCCTGACTTCGATCTCTCCCATGTGGCTGACATCGAATAAGCCCACGGAATTCCTCACCGCGAGATGCTCCTGCCTTACACCCTCGTACTGCACGGGCATTTCCCAGCCGGCAAACTCGACCATCTTTGCGCCCAAATTTTTATGTACTTGAAACAGGGATGTTCTCTTCATTTACCCTAATTGTTTAACGATAGAACGAGGGATTGTCAATTAGGAGGCGTAGGTAAGTTTGGAGAAGCCTAAAATGCAGAGGCGGTGTCTTACTAAATCCAATCACCTATAGATAGAATATGCGGCAACAACGATTGAATAAATTTC
>QIHJ01000363.1 GCA_003229065.1 Candidatus Dadabacteria bacterium | reverse complement strand
CTCTGCGAATACGGATGCAGACTGAAAAATTAGAAATAGTAATATGAATAACCTGATCAATGATGCCCCCGGTTCGATCGAGCGAAACCAAGAGGCTTGAGTAAAATAGGCATTTACATTCTCCCCCCGAAGAATAGTAATTTACGGGTGTACTAAGGCAGGTATTCTGGCTTGTAGCCTCGGGTCTCCTCTGCGCCTTCCCGGATAATTCCAGTGGCATATTGCAAAGGACTTTTGGGACTACTTACAGCAGCGAGTGGGCTGCACCGGATTCTCACCGGATTTCCCTATTAAGCTTATTGCGCCCTGTACGTTAAATTGTAAAAGATCCGTAAAGCAAGAATTACATCATAACTCTTAAATTAAATAGCTGTCAAGTAAGTATTACAAACACCAATAGATTCGAATGTGTCCTTGACTTAATTAAAAGATGTTTCTTGGACTTATTTAATATTAGCAATGACTTCTTCACCGAAAATCTCTATCAAACCCAATATCACTTCGTGACTCGCCTGCGGGAAAACCATGCGGTGTGATATGTAATTTATACCAAGCTCTCCGCGGTACATTTCGATCTCTTTAATGCAGTCCTCTGGAGTCCCTATAATAAACCTCTCCTCTGCGAGGTGCTCGAAAAGCGGGTCGTCAATGTCGGTGAGCTGCTTGCCTCTCACATAGATTTTAACCCCGAGAGTAAAATAGTATTTATACATACTGATTATGTACTTGTTGCCGCCTTCAAGAGCTTCGTCCCTTTCAGATGAAACGAATGTCTCTCTTAGTAATATATGCTCGACATCCTCCGGGTTTCTGCCGGCTTTCTTTGCTTCATCGTTATAATACGTGAGCGTGTCCCTAACCATATCGACAGTCCTGCCCGGTCCGATCAAGAGTGGGTGTCCGAACCTTCCGGCGCGTCTTATGGCGGGTTCTTCAAATGCCCCAATGTATATAGGAAGCGGATTCTGCACCGGCGAAGGTGTGAGTGTAGTGTTCTCAAAACTGTGTCTCTTGCCGGTGTAGGAAAATTTCTTGCCGGATAGCGCTTTTTCCAGCACTTCCAGCCCCTCGTCCATGCGGGACGGCCTTTCTATCATGGGAATACCCATGCCGTCGTACTCCTCCTTTCTGTAGCCTAGCACGAGACCCAGATCGAAACGACCGTTGGAGATGTTATCCACAACAGAGGCGTCCTCGGCAATTTTTACCGGATTGTGGAGAGGCAGGATAATTCCTCCGGAGCCTATTCGTATCCTATCGGTCACAGCCGCAAAGGCTCCTGCAATTACCGCCGGTGAAGGACAGTATCCGTCGTCAAGAAAATGGTGCTCCGATATCCATGCCGAGCCGAACCCGACGTCCTCTGCGAGCTGTACCTGCTCAATACTGTTTTTATAAAGCTCCGGGTGTGTGTACGGCAGCTCATCGTGAGTCTGCATACTGAATAGTCCGATGCCGAATTTCATATTTTTTTCCTCCTGAAGCTCCGTCTGAGGAATTAGATTATAACATTTACACTTAGAGGATATAAGGCTCTCTTACATCTGGCCATTCGGGGTTAAAATCCTTAGTGTTGCGTGTTACCAATATGCATCCGTTCTCTCTGGCTGTTGCATAAATTATTGAGTCCGGGATCTTTAGTCTGGACGACTTACGCAATTCCAATGCTCTTTCTGCAACTGCTTTATCGACCGTTGTTAAGCTAAAAGTGCCTAGAAATCCCCGTATAATTTGTTCTTCACCAGGGTTTTTGGTACCTGCAAGGACTTCAATCCATGAGATAACACTAATAATCTTCTCACTGTATAGACCGAGCTCCTGCTCGGCGGCGCTTGAACCCTTTAGGTAGTCGATAAGTATATTTGTGTCAAAAACTGCTTTCATTTGCTCCACTCTGAGCGGATTTTTTTCTGGTATTTTAAACCGTCTTTCATCTTATTATTCCAGATTCCGAAGGCCTCGCCCTGTTTTGTAGCTGTGTATTTTTGCAGAAACTCAGCGACGGCTTTCCGGATAACAGCGGCACGGGAAATTTTTTCTTTCTTACAAATCTCAGCCAAATCATCGATTTGCTCATCCGGTAGGTCTATTATGGTTCGCATATATATATCATACACCGTTATCATATATATTCAAGTTGGTTTGTCATTTTTACTTCGGTCCATATGAATAATTAGAATATAAATCGCCCGGATTTTAATTTTTCTTTGTTTTATACTTGTGTTATCAGTGCTGTTGTGTTTATAATGACTGAGATAAGAAAAATAAGAGGTGTAAAATGGGAAAAGATATTAAATTCGGACTAGCAGCGCCCATGCCCGGGGCCGATCTTGAAGGGCTTCTTGATTTTGCAGTCAGAGCCGACGAGCTCGGTTTCGATACTATTTGGATCCCCGACCACGTGGTATTCGTATCTCCAACGGAGGCTCACGAGGCATGGACCATAGCCACGGCCGCTGCAATGAAAACACACAACATCAGCCTGGGCACGGTTTCTGACCCGCACAGGATGCACCCCGCGGTGTTTGCTCAAAGGTTAGCTTCAATCGATCATTTGTCCAAAGGCAGGGTGACACTCACTCTCGGAGTAGGTGAGTCAATGAACCTTGACGCTTATGGTATTGAGTGGAATAGACCGCTTGCAAGGTTGAGAGAAGCGATGACCGTTATGCAGAAACTCTGGGCAACCGAAGGCCCTTGTGATTTTGAGGGAGAGTTCTTCAATTTAAAAGAAGCATTTTTGCAAGTTAAACCTTACTTGAGAGACAGAATACCGATTTATATTGCGACTCATACCCCCAAGGGGCTCAGGCTCACAGGAGAGCTTGCCGACGGATGGCTGCCGCTTGATTTAAACCCCTATCTTTACGGCGAATATCTAAAGGAAGTTCATGCGGGCGCCGAAGGCGCAGGCAGAAGTCCGGACGAAATAGACCCCGCACTCTGGGTATTTACTTCCCTGGGCGACAGCGTCGATCAAGCGTACGAAACACTCGAGCCGTTTAAGTATGTGCTGGTGATGCAGGAACAGTTAAAAAAAGCAGGTTACGATGTGGAGATTCCCGAAGAGTATAAAGGTCTTAACTACTTTAACGTGATACCCCAGGACGAAGAGGGAAGAGAGAAATTCAGAAAGATCGGCCAGTTCTTCCCGAGAGAGGCGATCTTGGACTTCACCATAACGGGCACTAAAAAAGACTGTATAGAGAAGATTGAAAAATTTATAGATAAAGGCGTCAGGCATTTTGTACTCTTCTACAGATTCAGCCCAGACCCTGCAAAGGCGCTTGAAACCTATGCGAAAGAGATAATTCCGTATTTTAAAGATTGAGGGTGTTGAAAGAAGTTCGAGATTACGGTGGGGGTGGTCCGAGGATTACCCCTGCCCGATCTATTCCCCTTCAACGTGCCCGGCTGGGTTGTTCTCAAAATATACGTTCTTAAATAAAACTAAATCGAGCGGATTGGGTACAAGCCCCTTTACATAGGGTTTGGTCAGATTCTGCTGTTTCGTATTGTAGAACGGCGCGATCGGAGCGTCCGTTTCCGTAAGTATCTTTTGTGCCCTGTCGTACAGTTCTTTTCTCTTTTCGATGACCGTTTCCTCAGCGGCCTGATCGACAAGGCTGTCGTATTCAGGGTTACACCACCCTGTCCTGTTATTGCCGGTATTACACTGAAAAAGGCTCATAAAGTTGTGAGGGTCCGGGAAATCGGCTCCCCATCCGGCCCTATGGATCTCAGGCGGGTTAGTATTGATAGTGCTTAGGTACACCTTCCATTCCTCGTTCATGAGCTCTACCTCTATTCCAAGGTACTGCTTCCACATACTCTGAAGCGCCTCCGCGATCACGCGGTTATAGCTCACGTCGGGCCATAGGAACGACACCTCGGGGAAACCCTTTCCGCCGGGATAACCCGCCTTTGCGAGCCACTTGCGAGCCTTCTCAGGATTGAACTTTATTCCTATATCCGGGTTATAGGCGAGCATGTCTTTGGGTATCCAAGAGGTTGTTACTACTCCCGCTCCCTGTATCAGTTTTACTATGCTGTCTCTGTCTATGGATGCGGCAAACGCCTTTCGGACAAGGGTGTTGTCAAATGGGGGCTTCTTGACATTGAACGCGATATAATTTCCTCTGAACATAAGAGTAGTGGTAAAGTCCTCTAAATCTACCAGCCTCGGCACCTCAAGCGGCGGAATGCTCTTACTGTCGGCATAGTCGAGCTCACCGCTCTCATAGAGAGCTAATGCGGAAGAGGCGTTCTCGTTCATTATCATGCTCACCTTGTCGATTTTGGGCTGCTCTCCGTAGTATGCGGGGTTCTTTGTGAGGGTTATGTTGCTGTGGTGTTTCCATTTGGTGAGCTTATAAGGCCCGAGGGTTACAATATTTGCCGGATCTGTCCATTTGAGCCCATGCTTTTCAACTACGTCCTTCCGCATGGGATACGTGGACATGAAGCTCAGAAGGCTCGGGAAATAAGAAGCCTTCCTTTTAAGTTTCACTTGCAGCGTGCTGTCGTTAAGGGCTTTTATCCCAACCTTTGCAGCGTCGTCTATCTTTCCCGTGTTGTATTCCTCTGCGTTTTCAATGTCGTAGAGGAAATAAGCATAGTCTCCTCCAGTAGCAGGGTTCAATATCCTTTTCCACGAGTATTCGAAGTCTCCGGCTTTAAGAGGGTTGCCGTCGGTCCAGAGCACTCCTTCTCTAATTTTAAAGGTGTATGTTTGACCGTCCTCGCTTATCTCCCAGCTCTCAGCCAGATTAGGCTCGGGCAGGAATTCGTCCCCGAACTGAGTCAGACCTTCCATGAGATTATTCAGTATAAGATAGGACGTGCTGTCAGTAGCGAGCGACCAGTCAAGCGTAGGCGGCTCGTTCCCTAAATTGACAAAGATCGTGTCTTTAGAGCTTATATCCTCATCTTCCAGTCGATCCTGTGTGCAGCCGGCAATAAGACCCGCGGCTAATATTAAGAAAGTAAGCTTTTTCAGCATGACGCTATTTATCATAATCGATCGGCTATTTTCTGCAATTCATCCGGGCTACATTATCTTATCTTCGCTTGCGATTTCATATGAAACCAGGCTCGGTGTTCCGTCGGTTATATCT
>QIHJ01000119.1 GCA_003229065.1 Candidatus Dadabacteria bacterium | reverse complement strand
GGCCGACTGGTACGACCCGGTGGATACGCTCACAGTCTGGGCGCTTGCCGACATACAGCCCACAGGACAAGGGGACAGGGAAGCCTTTGAGACCGCCATAGAGGACATTAACCAAAACGTGCCGGGCGTTGATCTGGCTATCGTAGCCGGCGACATTGTAAACGATACGGAAGAAGAGGTATTTGACTGGTACATCGAGACCCGCCGCGGCTCGTATATCGAGGACTGGTACGAGATCATCGGCAATCACGACCTCAAGTCGGACAGGGGCAAGCTCTTCCGTGAGAAGCTGCGTGAGGACGTCGACTACTCTGTGACTGTGGGAAATATACTCTTTATCTTTATGTCCGACGCCGAGCGGGGGAAGGCTACGGAGATATCGGATGAGGTGTATAAGTGGTGGAAGGAGCTTGTAGTTAATAACCAGGACAAAATTATTGTAGTCACGACGCACGCCCCGCTTGAGGGCAGCGGAATACCGTTTTCCGGTCTAAGAGACAGACAGGTCATAGGCTCTGAGCGCTTCACAGATGTGCTAAGAGACTATGACGTAGACCTGTGGCTCTCGGGCCACCTGCACCTGCCTCACTCGATGTGGAACGCTACGGTCGAAAAAGACGAATTCGGAGGCGCGGAGTTTATTCACCTCTCCTCCATCCGACCCGAGATTTGGGGGATGAAGGAATCCGAGTCCCGGGTGCTCACATTCGTCTGCGGCTCCGACAAAGTGCTTGTAAGAGTGAGGAACCACGAAAGGATGGACTACGTCCCGCACCTGGACGAAGTGTTCACGCTTTCAAAGAGTTACGAGTGCGGTGATGCCGGGGCGGACTAAAGTACCTGTTTCCTGCGCTTCATATAATCCACAAGGAGATATTTCCCCAGCTGGTCCGGTTTTGTAAAAAAAGCGCGTCCCTTGTTTACTCGCGTCATCTCGTCAACAAACCGCCTGAGCGACGGGCTGTCGTCGAGCATAAACGTATTAATTCTTATCCCCATTCCGGTTACCCTCTTTACTTCTTTGAGCGTCTCAAGAGTCGCCCTAGGGCTAAGTCCCCCGAAGAACATCGGAAGCTCCACCTGCAGGTGCCCCCCAGTCTTGTAAGCAGTGGGCTGCCCGTCTGTTATCAGTATAATTTGCTTGTTCGAGTTCTTATGTCTAGACAGGGTCTTTGCCGCAACTGCCAACGCTTCCTGAATATTAGTGAATGGGTCGTTTGAGTCCCAAGTGGTCACTGCAAGCTCTTTTGTCGAAAGGGGCCTGGCGCCGGTTGAGAAACCGATAATATAAAAATTGTCCCGCGCGAAGCGGGTCTTAACCAGGTGGTTGAGCGCAAGCGCCACACGTTTGGCAGCCGGGAAGCGGCCCTGAAAACTCATAGACCAGCTCAGGTCCAATAGGAGCACAGTCGCGGCATGGGTATGATACTCCGTCTCATAGACTTCGAAATCGCCGGGCTCTATATCAATCTTTTTGTGGTTGTCCTTGTTTTTTTCGCGCTCATGTGAAAGCGAGTTCTTGAGCGTGCCTACTATGTTAATGTCAAACGGGTCACCGTACTCATACTCTTTGGACTCATCCCCTTTAGTACTGCCCGTGCCCCTGAGCCCGGTCTCATGCTCTGAGAGCTCACAGCGCTTAAGGGCCGAGAATATATCCCCGAGCGTCTTCTCCCCGATTTTCCTTATACCCTTGGGCGTTAGCTCGGTACGCTCTCCGAGGGTTCTGATCAGCCCGCTTTCCACGAGCACCGAGCGGAAGTTCTTGAGCATTACGATAGAGTCATAACCCTTTTTGCTCAATACTTCTTTTAGCTCCTCTTCTGCTATCTCTCCAAATCCACCAGACATCATCATTCTTTCCACACTGTCGAGCTCTTGAAAAATACTCATAATCTCGAGCGTTTCTTCAAACCCGAGCGGGTTCTCCCCTGTGAACTTTTCTCCCATCCGGTGTATAAATTTCTCAATATTTTTTATACTTTCAAGTTTCAACAATAGCGAGCTAAAGAGCTCCCGGGCCTCAGGGTCTCTAAATTCATAATCCATTAAACTCTCGATTGCCTGGCTCAGCTTACCAGATAGATTCTCAAGTAGAGCGAGTTTTTCCTCAAGCTCCGGCGATCCTGCCGACGTAACGGACTTTAAGTTCGCGATCTCTTTTTCCATCGCGCTTTCCAAGAGCCTCCGGATTTCATCGAGCGACTGCCCCAGGTTGTAGGTTTCAAATATATTTTGCCTATAGGAGGACAACTCTCCCCTTAACTCGTCGATCCCGAAGGTGCCTCCCTCTTTAGCTCCGAAACCCTGCTTCAATATCCATTCGTAAGCCTCATCCGGGGTCCAGCCCTCCATAAGGTATTTCGAGAATTCATCGAAACAATCCTCGGTGCTGACCTCGGGCCCGGACTGAGTGCCGTCCCATCTTTTATATCTGAATTTGGTGATCATTCGAGGCTCTTACTTATATACTATCGTCCCCCCGACGTCCTCTTTATTCAGCTTGTTCGATAGGTGAAGACCTTCAAGTGCAAACTCCACTGCCGAGGCGATTTCAGACGGAGATTGTCCTACATCGAGCTTGTTAATACATTTTCTGAGCCCCTTAATCTCGGAAAGCCCCTGTATATAATCCTCTGAAGGCATAGTGTCGGAGACCTCGACGTAGCCGTGCTCAAAACTCTCTATGAGCTCTGAGAGCTCGTCAAGAGAAGGGAAATAACTGTCGAACACCGTTTTAACAGAGCGCTTAACAAGCTTGTCCACTATAGCCTGCTCGGAAGAGTCTTCGCCCAGGTACTCAAGCTCGATCTTGCCGCTCGTCGAGGCCGTTACTGCTCCGAGGTCAGTAATCCTGGGGGTAACCACGTGCTCGCCGAGCTTAATTCCCCTCTTTGATGCGGCAGCTCCCAGGCTCTCGTAGTTTGCGATCGTTGTCCTGACGCTCACTCCTGAAATCTGGTTTATTTCGTCACAATCTCTTGCCTGAAACGATATCTCCGCGATTATTTGTTTTATAAAATCGGGAACATTTAATTGAAACCCCTCTATATTGCCGACCTCGGCTTCCTGCTCCATTATCTCTATCTCTATTTCCCTCGTTCTTGGGTAGTGAGTGCTGATCTGCGCTTGAAAGCGGTCCTTAAGCGGAGTTATAATACGGCCCCTGTTCGTATAATCCTCTGGGTTTGCCGTGGCTACGAGGCATATATCCAGCGGGAGCCTTATCTTATAACCCTTAATCTGTATGTCCTTCTCCTCCATTACGTTAAAAAGCCCGACTTGGACTTTTTCAATCAAATCCGGAAGCTCGTTAATGGCAAAAATACCTCTGTTGGAGCGTGGTATAAGACCGAAGTGTATCGTCGCCTCATCGGACAGATACCGTCCCTCGGCAACTTTTATCGGGTCGACTTCGCCGATCAGATCGGCTACCGAAACATCCGGGGTAGCAAGCTTCTCCGTGTAGCGGTCCATCCTGTGGATCCACTGGATTCGTGTTTCATCCCCGTACTCTTGCACTAAGGCTCTTGCCTGTTTACTAACTGGCGAGTAGGGGCTATCGTTTAACTCGCTCCCTTTAATAATAGGTGTCTCTTCGTCAAGTAACCCCGTAAGCGCCCTTATGAGTCTCGATTTAGCCTGCCCCCGCTCTCCTATAAAAACCATGTCGTGCCCGGCAAGAACCGCTGTTTCTATTCTGGGTATCACGCTCTGTTCATACCCGATGATTCCGGGAAATACGGTTTCTTCAGAGCGGAGCTTTAAGACCAGGTTCTTTCTCATCTCGTCTTTTACGGACAACACCCTGTACTCGCTTGCTCTGAGCTCTCCAAGAGTGGATGGTTTTTTTATCATAATCTGCGTCCCCTGGACCTATGTTTATTCTCTCTAATATGAAATTATAGTAGGGTCTGATATCAATTTGAAGCCTTTTTTAATTTAGAGCGTCTATATAGTATAGGATATTGCCGACACGACAGAATTTTTGCATCGGAATAACTATGGAGAGAGGGTTCATAAAGAGATTTATCAATACGGTTACGCGCGCTAAGAGCAGTAGTGACACTGCTATGTCCGCTGTAACCGACGAAGAGCTCGTACGGATGTATATCGAGCGGGGCGACGAGCTAATTTATGAAGAGATCCTAAGCCGGCATGCAGACAAGGTATTCGGCCTGGCGCTTCGGATAACACGTACTACGGAGGACGCAGAAGAGGTGTTTCAAGAGGTGTTTATGACTCTCTCAAAAAAAATCGGCACATTCAGAGGAGAGTCCAAATTCTCTAGCTGGCTCTACAGGGTCACGGCTAACGCGGCCTACATGCGGCTACGGGCCGAGAAAAAACACGAGAGCAACATAAGTCTCGAAAGCTATGCCCCTTATGATGAAAAAGGGTCTTTAATGGGTAGAATTAAAAACAAGGACTGGAGCAGCAGGCCCGATCTTGCGATCTTCAGTAAAGAAGCCGTTACAATTATCGAGAATTCGATTAACGAGCTGCCTGAGTCTAATCGAGTAGTATTTCATCTAAGGGACATAGAAGGGCTATCGAATGAAGAGGCCGCCGAAGTATTGGGGCTCAGCGTTGCAGCGGTTAAATCGAGGCTTCACAGGGCAAGGCTTTTTTTGAGAGACAAGCTTTCAGATTATTTTTATGAATGGAGGAAGTAATAAAAAATCGAGGATGAAGTAAGCGAGAGTGAAATTATGACAAACCCGGGACACGATTTTATTTGCAGGGACGTAGTAGAAAATATAATGGACTATATAGATAAGGAGCTCGACCTTGAAACCCTGACGGAGCTTGAGAAGCACACGGGTATGTGTCCGGAGTGTAGAGCGTTTGTAGACACTTACAAACGCATGCTCGATCTAGCCGGAAAGCTAAAGGAAAAGAAGTTTGTAACCCCGGACATCAGAAACCGCCTTAGAATCCTCCTCCAATCCAAAGTAAAACCCAGTTGAGTTAACCTTGGTTCGTGTTCATCAATAAACCTTTTATTCTGTACTAGTCACCTTCGGCCAGTATCAGGGACCTATTCTTTTTTATTCCCTCCTATCGTAAGGGAGGGTTAGGGTGGATTTGTATTTTCTATCCTGAATCAATTCACGTTAATTTG
>QIHJ01000067.1 GCA_003229065.1 Candidatus Dadabacteria bacterium | reverse complement strand
ACAGAGGCGAGCGTAGTACAGCGATGCCCGAAGGAATAAAATTAAGAAGACAGAGGCGAGCGTAGTACAGCGATGCCCGAAGGAATAAAATCAAGAAGACAGAGGCGAGCGCAGTCCAGCGATACCGGGGCGAGTAAATTCAAGATTGCCTGGGCAATTTAACCCTTGCCTGTATATTTTCAGTTAGGTAGAATAACATCCGCTTAATTAATCTAGGCGTCATCATATATCGCAATCTGTATCCGATTAAATTCTTCATGCCCGGATAGCTCAGTCGGTAGAGCAGAGGACTGAAAATCCTCGTGTCGGCGGTTCAATTCCGTCTCCGGGCATAGTTCCGAAATAGCTTCATACTATGCGTATTTAAGTATTTGGCTCCCGTCCCAACGGCTACTCTCAGCTACAGCCGACTTTGAACGCAATACTATATACTACAGAGCGGTACCTAATCCCCCCTCCTCCGGACACTAGGGGAATAGAGTTAATATCGGGTACGCACTGAGATTAACGCTCGGCGGGCTTCAGGTCTGAGGAGACGTCGATTGCGCCGATAACATCTGTTTTAATAGGCATAATGAACTTCTTACCTTCTGGGCCGAGGTCGAATTTCTTAAGCTCAACGGCTCTCAGATTCATGTTGTCATAAGTGCGGTAATAGAGAACTTTATTCGTAAGGTCTTTCGCCACTATCCACTGGGTGTAATCGTGGAACACTTTCCCGTCCTCGAAATTCCTGATCGTCCCTATAGGGATATCGACCGTGTTCAGCACATGGACCGCAAGATTTACCGCTTCTTCTGCTGTATCTACCTTGTTCGCGAGGTAGGCCATGGCCCCTGCTCTTATAAATCTCGCAGGAGGTGTCGGGTCGCCCGGAATGGACATCAGACCGCTTCCCTGTCCTGTTGCCGCAAAGCTTATTCCCTCAATGACAACCGGCTCTGCATTTTCGGAATTGAGACCGACGAAGTTCCTCATATTAGTCAGGTGCCACGAGTACTCGGGAGAGTTGGTCATTACACCGATGCTGTCGTAAACGGTGAGCCCGTCCTTGGTGTACTCGATTATTATTCCACTGCCGTCCGGCTGGTAAACCGACCAGTGTAAAGGAACGACGATGTTGCCGAGGGCTTCGACCCTTTCACCCCATACGGCTATATTAGGGAGCGCTCCCCTGACCTCATCGACCGTGGCGAAGTTCTGGAGTATGTAGAGCGCAAGGTCGATACTCGCTACCGCCTTAGACTCACCTCCGGGCTCGACTTCCTGGTAAACGGCTGCGTCCGGAAAGTAAAGCGCGCCCACCGAGAGCCCTTTTTCATTCAACCCGTCAACGGCAATATCGAGACCGAATCCGTCTAGGTAAAGAACGCCGTATTTCGAGGTCCATTTCATGCCGTCCTTATCGCCCGGGAGCTTGGAGACCCTCTCTTGCCCTCTCGGCTGAACTATCACATTTGAATTTACCTCCTGGGCAAACTCCATGCTGCGGCCGATAACGCAAGTGCCGTCTTTCGACATGATCCTGGTCTCGGTGCATGCGCGGGCGTCTCCCTGGGTTGATATTAAGATTACCAAAATAGCCAATGCCAAAATAGCCAATGCATAGACTGTGAGTTTCTTCATCGATGATTCCCCTCCTTTATCTGTGTTATTTTCTTAAACGCCGCCCGTGAAGACAGTGTGGTTTGTAGTATCATAATAAGTATATTGCATTATGGTAATTAAAGTTGGAGGAGTGAAACGGCGCGGGGTTCCAGAGCGCATGCTCCGTCGGCGGAGTTTACGAGGAAAGACAAATTCTCCTTATTTTTAATAAATCTGAAGGATGCAGGATATATTTACCACTTCGGATAAAATCTGATATCATAAGCAATAAGCTTGATATTTATAGTTACTTAATCTGTCTGGAGGGACAATTAATATGGTCGATACAAATGACGATTTTATAAGCTGCTGGAACGAAATACTGGTGCCTAAATGGAACACCTTCCGCCACCTGCTCTCGGGTAACGGCGCCGTTCATAGCGAGACTGCCTATGATCATTTTGAGATTAAGCCGGGTGACAAGGTGCTCGACATAGGATGTGGCTACGGCGAAACCTGCCTTGAGATAGCTAAGATCGTAGGCCCCGAAGGTGAAGTCATGGGTCTTGACTGTACAGAGGCGTTCTTAGAAATTGCGAATAATGAAAGGGACGCGTCCGGTCTTACGAATGTGAAGTTCGTTCTGGGCGACGCCATGACCTACGAGCTTCCCGAGAATTACTACGACGTTGTCTACTCACGGTTCGGCGTGATGTTCTTTCAAAACATCGTACTTGCTCTCAAAAACGCCCATAAGACTTTAAAGCCGGGAGGAGTTGTATGCATGATAGTATGGAGGACTATAGCGGATAATCCCTGCTGGGGCATGGCCAAGGATATAGCTCTAAAGCATCTTCCCCCTCCGGGCGATAACGCCCAGACTTGCGGTCCGGGCCCGTTTGCGCTTGCTGACGAGCAAACCACAAGGGCAATGTTAAATGCGGCGGGCTTTCAGGATATTTTGCTGTTTCAGAGAAACGACGCAGACGTATGCGTAGGAACCAGCATGGAAGAGGCGATTGATTTTCAAATACTGGTAGGCCCCTCAGGCGAGATTATCCGTGAAGCTGAGGCGCTCGGACAGGAAAAGCTCCCGCACATCCGGGAAGAGATGAAGAATTCGATGGCACCCCATGAAAAAGCAGACGGTGTTTACCTCCATTCGAGCACGTGGTTTATTATGGCTAGAAAATAAAAATTTATTCGGAGTCTGAATGTTTAAGTAATCCGGATAACTATAGCAACTTAAGACTTAATTCCTCAATTAAGTCGTACCTATTTATTATACATTTACCCGCTATTTATACTGCGAACCCGGAAAATCCCGGTAAAATATTAATGTAGAAGTTTAAATAATGACTATTTAGTCTAGATACCCCTTGATTTTACATGGGTTTATGGTGTAAAATTAGATTGGGAAAGGTGAAATAATATCGCAGTGTTAGGAGGCCATAATGAGATTCGGTGATTATTTAAAGAGTAAAAGGAAACACAAGAATATTACTCAGGAGGACCTGGCCCGCTCCCTTGAGGTGTCGAGCGTTTTCGTACACCAGCTTGAGACAGGTAAAGTGGATGCGCCGTCGATCGACAGATGTCAGCAGATCGCGGTAATCCTTGAGGTAGAAATCGAGGAGCTCTGGACAGTGGCCAAAAAAGAGCGTCTCAACAGGTTTATGGAAAAAGAAGAGATTTCCCAGGAGAGCTTCGAAGTCCTTACCGATGCGGAGAAGGCTCTCATAAATCTCTACAGGAGCTTGGACTCGGATATGAGGAAGGATTTTGGGGGAATGATATTTATGCTGCTTAGACATTCACAGGATGAGGGTATTCAGGAGATACTCGAAGAGTTTATGGAGAAATGCGCTTAAACGGTAAGTTTTCGACGATAACTAAGGCGATTGGAATAGAGCTATGTATTTTGGCTCTCATAGGACTGGTGTTCCTTTTCCAATTCAATAATGCCAAAGACGAGTTCGTCAATAAAACGAGAGCAATTTCAGAGACCATTGGCGACCTTGCAGGCGATTTTTATTCTGAGGAGGGTATTCAGCCCACCAGCGGTGAGTTCTATCATTTCCTCGATAAAAGGCTGGGCAGGAAAAAGCTGTTCAATACATTTGAAGTCTCACCGAAGTTCTTTAGCGTGGTTTTTAAAAAAGATATGGAAGGTGAGAGCGGTTCAGGCGGACTTTTTATGAACGAGTTCTATCCGGAAAGCGGCTACACGGTCACGGACACAAACGGCATTATTTCGGTATCTGTCCCGTTTACTACTCAGGCCCAGACTGAGCCTTTCGGACTTGTTAAGATCGATTCCGATACAACGGGCATATTGAGGAAAGTTTTCGCCGATAATTATCTGCTCTATGCTGCGATGCTGATCGTTTTGAATAATCAGGCTTTTATATTCTACCTCCTGATGATGAGGAAAAAGAAGGAAGTGGTATTTGAAAAAGGCTATCTTAAAGAACACTCGATCGGAGCGCTTAAGATTATGCACAAGGTGCTCGGTGATATAATAGACGACCATAAGGTTGATCAGGACGGCGGCGGAGAGGACCAGAAGAGGCAGGAAAGTGCTCAGGATAAGAATGTAATTTCGATTTCAGAGCTGGCTGAAAAGAGAAAGCAATGAAGAAATATATTTTGATACTGACAATTCTTATGCTTACAGGCTGGGGCTGCGGCGCCCCGAATGAGAGCGGTACGGTTGCGCTTGACGGCCCGATACTGGAAAGTGTGGACCGAAACGGCGACCTTGAGTTTAACGGCGCTGTCATCAACAATGGGGATGAAGCTGTAGGCTCCGTATATGTGGTAATTGTATTGAAAGATCAGGAAGGAAATATACTCGAAGCAAACTCCATATCCGTATTTGAGGAAGGTTCGGGCTATCTTCTATTCCCCTCCGAGAGAGCGTTTTTTAGCGTGACCCTAGAAGCTGATTCCACGAATGTATTCTCAAAGGAAGTGGAAATTTATTATGAGAATGAGGCGGATTTACCGCCTCCTTCCTAAAGCGTACAGGTAAATCCCCTTACCGCCACCTTCAATCTCTACCCATACTTTCCAAACAAAAAAGTATTGACAAAAAGGCAGTTAAGCTGTACTTTTCAAATTATGGTATAAGTTTCTAACCGATAAGTGGCATACTGTATGAAAGTACAGGACGCAAAACCGACGGTCTAAGGGCATAGCCTAAGGCGGCAGGGTTACCGAAGTTGGAGATTGTATGAATCAAAATATTGTTCAATATCAGCCAGTTAGAACTAGATTAACATCAACTCCAAACGTGCCTCCTTCTTAAGATATGCTCTGAACCTAAAACCGATCGGTATTTTAATGCAGCCACTTTATAAAGAAACTTAAAACGAACTATTACAGTACCATATCAGTAACAATTAAAGTGGTTTTTGAATTTATGAGGTTTGGTATTGCAAAAAGTTAAAAAAGATGGTTAAATTAGTAGTGTAACTACGGAGGATGACTTGTTTTTAGGTAGAAAAGGAGTTGTCGGACTGGACATAGGCTCTAACACTATCAAGGTTTTAG
>QIHJ01000175.1 GCA_003229065.1 Candidatus Dadabacteria bacterium | reverse complement strand
GTGCTTGCCCAGGGCGGGCAGAGTACGCCAGAGGGGCTTGGGCCGAGTAAAGCAGCTACTACTCAAGCCAAGGATAAAGCTGCGCTTAAGGCGCTGATACACCCTGAGGTTGTCGAGCATATGCAGGAGCATGCTCCTGCGAAGCTTGAGGAGATACTAAACGCATGGACAGTGATTGCGATTCCGGAAAACTACCTGTTCGCTGTTAAGCCTGTGAGTGAGATAGGCGAATACGACGCAAAAACACAGACTATGAACGTGACCGGGCAGCCGATGTACTTCCCTGTGCCCCCGTCCCATTTTATGGTGATGGTTGCAGAAACGCAAAAGACCGACAGTGAAGGGAAAACCCAGACAGTCAGGGTTCCTCTCGGCATTGATCCGATCAGTCAGATCGGCGGTAAGTGGTACATAATCCTTCCGGGTGTTAAAGAGGCACAATAACTAGTCTATTTAAATTATGTCTAGTGGCTAAGTATAATATCCAAGATTATACTCTTATAAATGAATAGAGACAGTAGTGATCCAGACCTTTCAGGATCGGCAGTGCTTTTTGACGGTGTCTGCAACCTTTGTAACGGCTCTGTTGGATTTATTATAAAAAGAGATCCCAGGAGTGTGTTCAGATTCGCTCCGCTACAGTCAGATATTTCAAAAAGCATCCTTCAAGAATTCGGTCTTTCAAACGACAGTTTAGATACATTCGTATTAGTCGAAGACGGAAAGTGTTATGTCCGCTCGGAGGCCGCGCTCAGGGTGGCCCGTCGATTGGGGGGAGTGTGGGGTCTCTTTTATGCATTCATTATTATTCCCAGGCCGCTTAGAGATTACGTATACGGAATAGTCGCGAGGCATAGATACAAGTGGTTTGGAAAGAGGGAAGAGTGTATGGTGCCCGAACCCGAGCATCGGGAACGGTTTCTGAAGTAAAAACTTTTAGGATTCCTGCTAGTTAGCCCTGATTTTATAAAAATCTTTGACGAAGGGGCCGCAAAGTTTTATTATGTGAACAGAGGCGAGCGTTTTCGAGCGATGCCGGGGCAGGAATAAAATCAGGATAAAATCAGGAGGGTATACGATGGCAAGCTTGGTTGATCGAATGATAAGGGCTTCGAAGCTCGACGTAAATCTGTACGAGGAAGTTGAGGCGGATAAAGGCTCGTTGAGCCAGGCGATACAGGTGGTTGTTATATCCAGTATCGCGTCGGGAATCGGGGTAATAGGTCTTGGAGGTATACGGGGATTTATACTAGGTATAATCGCAGCCCTTATAGGCTGGGTTGTATGGATAGTGATAATCTATATTGTCGGGGCTAAGCTTTTACCCGAGCCTCAGACTAAATCTGACATTCCGGAGCTTCTCCGTACAACTGGGTTTGCGTTCTCCCCGGGAGTGCTACGAATTGTTTCTTTCATCCCCCTCATCGGGGTTGTAATTACCATCGTTGCGAATATTTGGATATTAATCGCTATGGTAATCGCTGTGAGGCAGGCTCTTGATTATAAGAGCACCTGGCGCGCCATACTGGTGTGCGTAATCGGATTTATAGTATATATCTTGATAGTCGGCACTATCATGTCGTTCTTCATACCTTCTGCTGTTATTTAGTCTAGCTTTGGAGTGTGAGCGCTCTCATTGATCAGCGGAAACAATAGGTAGGTTTTTTCGGGCCTGATTGGGTATATTTATATCAAATTTCATCTCAATAGTTAAACTGACAAAGAATATAGGAGCTTTATTTAGGTGTTGATAAGCAGAATACTAAGGGCGCTTACCTTCGATCCCGAGCTTTATGAGGAAGTGGAGCATGATAAGTCTGCCATGTGGCAGGCTCTTCTGATATTGCTAATTTCAAGCATAGCTACGGGTCTGGGAACAGTTAAGATAGGAGGCCTTTGGGGGCTCATCGTAGCCACCGTTCTGTCGTTCGTCGGCTGGCTCGTGATGGCGTTTCTAATTTACTTGATCGGGACCAAGCTCTTCCCCGAGTCTCAGACAAGGACTACGGTAGGCGAGATGGTACGAGTGCTCGGGTTTGCAAGCGCACCCGGAATATTCAGGATAGTCGCTTTTTTTGTCCCTTACATAAGCGCGCTTGTGTTACTTGTAATTTGGATATGGATATTTGTTGCAATGGTGGTTGCGACCAGACAAGCACTTGACTTCAAGAACACCTGGAATGCCATATGGGTCTGTGTCGTGGGCATTATAGCCTACAGTCTTGTCTATTTAATCTTGCTATTCGCATACGGGCTTCCCAAGCCCATATGGTCTTAAAACTTTAACCACAAACGGATTAAGCTCAACAGATTTTTATTAACCACGAATTAACACTAATTTACACAAATGTTTAAAAAGAGTTTAAAACCAAGAAGGGTTAACCGAACGAATGTTTTTTAACAAAATAAAACGTTTTTTTTCTTTTAATTCGTGTTTATTTGCGGTTAAATATAAACTTAGTTGTTCCGTCTGCTAGTGTTCCGGTCAGCCTCGGGCTTTTTCGGCTTTTTTGGCTTCGTCTTTTAAGATCTTGTAGTCGATGCTGTCTATGAGGGCTTTCCAGCTTGCTTCGACAATATTATGCGATACGCCGACGGTGCTCCAGTTGCTCTCGCCGTCCCCTGATTCTATAAGCACCCTGACTAACGCGTCCGTGCCGTGCTTAGTGTTAAGCACCCTAACCCTGTAGTCTTTGAGCTTCATATCCTTAAGGCTAGGGTAGAACTTAACCAGAGCTTTTCTGAGCCCCTGGTCTATGGCGTTTACAGGGCCGTTTCCGGTCGCAGCCATGTGCTCGGTGATGCCGTCTACCTGGACTACGAGTGTAGCCTCGGTCATCGGGTCTTCATCCTCAGTGCGCTTCTCGGTTATTGTCCTTGCGCTCTTTAGGTGAAAAGGTTTTCTGTACTCACCCAGAGTTTTTCTCACAAGTAGCTCGAAGGAGGCGTCGGCTCCCTCGAACTCATAACCCTCGTTTTCAAGCTTCTTAAGCTCATTTAGTATGTCGTTTACGCAGGAATCCTGGGGGTCAAGCTCAATTCCGAGCTCTTTTGCTTTAAATAAGATGTTGCTCCTGCCTGCAAGGTCTGAGATGAGAACGCGTCTTCTGTTGCCGACAATACCCGGTTTTATATGCTCATAAGTCTCTTCGTTTCTCATGACAGCGCTTGCGTGAAGCCCGCCCTTATGGGCAAATGCGCTGTCACCTACAAAAGCACCGTGTTTTATTGGAGGGAGGTTCGTAAGCTCGTGAATAAAGTGCGAGACCTCATACAATTTCATGAGCTCCTCTTCACTTAGACACTCCATTTCCAGCTTTAATTTAAGGTTAGGTATGATCGAGCAGAGGTTTGCGTTTCCGCAGCGCTCGCCGTAGCCGTTTATGGTTCCCTGTATTTGTCTCGCGCCCTCTCTTACAGCATAAAGAGTGTTCGCTACTCCTACTTCACCGTCGTTATGTGTATGTATGCCAAGACTGGCATCCGGCAGCTTAGCCCTAACTTCCTGTATAGCCGCCTCTATTTCCCACGGCATAGTGCCGCCGTTCGTGTCGCAGAGCACGAGCACGTCGGCCCCGGCTTCGTGAGCCGTGGTGATGGCCTTTAGCGTGTATTCGGGGTTGTGCTTGAAACCGTCAAAGAAATGCTCGGCGTCGAAAAATACTTCGTCCGTTTTTTGCTTCAGATATTCTACAGTGTCGCTGATTATCTCGAGGTTCTCGTCAAGCCCTATCCTGAGAGCTTCGGTAACATGGAAGTCCCAGCTCTTTCCTACGATGGTTACGGTTGGGGTTTCGGCCTTTAGAAGCGCCTGAATGCTCGCGTCCTCATCACAGCTTTTCTTTACCCGTCTCGTGCTTCCGAATGCCGCTAATTTAGCTTTCCTTAGCCTTACTTTCTTGGCTTCTTTAAAAAAACCCTCGTCCCGGTCGTTTGATCCCGGCCAGCCGCCTTCTATATAATGCACCCCGAGCTCATCGAGCTTTTGAGCGATGCGGATTTTATCGTGAATCGAAAAGGAGATATCCTCTCCCTGTGTGCCGTCTCTTAAGGTTACATCGTATATCTTTACCAGGTTGTCGCTCATTTCTTGTCCTCGTTACCGGACGTCCCCCCGAGATTAAACGCCTCGTGGAGAGTCCTTACTGCAAGCTCAGTGTATTTTTCCTCTATTACACAGGAAATCTTAATTTCCGATGTGCTGATCATCAAAATATTTATTCCTTCCCTGGCAAAGGCCGTAAACATCTTGGTGGCCACGCCCGAGTGGGTCTTCATTCCCACGCCCACGAGCGATACTTTCGTAATCTTGTCGTCCGAGAGTATCTCCCGGGCTCCCAGGCTTCCTGCTATTTCTTGTGTAATTATAATCGATTTTTTATAGTCTGTCCTGGGTACGGTAAACGTCATATCCGTATGACCCTCGCGGCTCACGTTCTGAACGATCATGTCCACAATTATTCCGTTTTCCCCAAGCGGGGTAAATATCTTGGCCGCAATCCCCGGGCTGTCCGGGACTTGGCTGATGGTGATCTTGGCCTGGTTCTTATCGAACGATACGCCGGATATGAGAATATCTTCCATGTGAGACATTTCTTCTTCCTCCTCTACTACCCATGTGCCCTGGGCGTCGGGTTTGGCGGTGGGGCGCACGTGAAGCGGTACCCCGTGCTTCATTGCAAACTCAACTGCGCGCGCCTGAAGCACTTTGGATCCGAGGCTTGCCATCTCGAGCATCTCTTCATAGGAGATACGCTCGAGCTTCCTTGCGCTCGGGACCATGCCCGGGTCTGTTGTGTAAACGCCGTCAACGTCGTCTTTATAGAGCTCGCAGGAATCGGCTTTGAGCGCCGCTGCGAGCGCAACCGCTGTGAGATCGGAGCCGCCTCTTCCGAGCGTGGTGACGTTCCCGTCCGAATCCACACCCTGAAACCCCGCCACGACCACAATCTTGCCCTTTTTGAGAGCGTTCTCGATCTTCTCAGCGTGTATACTCTGTATCTTTGCCTTTGAGTGCGCGTTATCGGTTACGATCCTCACCTGATGCCCCTGAAAAGAAATCGATTCATGACCAAGCGACTTTATGGTCATAGAGAGTATTCCAGAGGAGACTTGCTCGCCGCTTGAAGTTATGACGTCAAGCTCCCNNAGGGGGTTCCATGACCTGGAGAGCCATATTTACGAGCCTGTCCGTCTCGCCCGCCATGGCCGATACCACTACCAAGACGTCGTTTCCGTCCCGGCTTGTTTTAACGACGTGCTCTGCAACGCTCTTTATTTTCTTTAAATCAGAGACGCTTGTGCCGCCGTACTTTTGAACGATAAGACCCATTCTCTTGCACCTGTAATATTAATATTTCTGCTATTTTCCGATTCCTCTTCCTCGGGGATCGTTATCCCGATCTCAATTGCTTCCTCGGGGAATATCCCGGGCACCCTGTCGGCCCATTCGACCGCGGCTACTCCCTCGCCGAAAAAGAACTCTTCATACCCCATGGCTATAAGCTCGTCCTCGTCCGCCACTCTATAGAGATCAAAGTGAAAGAGCGGTAGTCTGCCTTCGTAACAGTTCATAATTACAAACGTAGGGCTATTGGGCTCTTCCTCTACCTGGAGCCCCTTTGCGATCCCTTTTACGAGTACTGATTTCCCGGCTCCGAGCTCGCCCGTAAGGGCTATAATAGTACCGGGTTTAAGCGATTTTCCAATAATCTCGCCCAGTTTGAGTGTTTGATCCGCGCTACTTACATGTATTTGTATACTGTCGAGTTCAGTCATTTAGCGTTGTCGGTGAATAAGTTGAATTCAGCGGATGCGGATAACGGGCTCTTCTTCAGATTCCGGGATCGCGCTAAGGGCTTCGGGAAGGGCATCTGCCAGGTCTCCCGCAGTGAGTCCGGCCTCTCCTATCTCTTCCGCTACCAGGTCTCCTGCCATTCCGTGAACAAAAGCGCCCAGTTTACATGCATCAGCGGGCGGCAGTCCCTGTGCAATGAGTCCGCCTACGACACCCGTTAGCACGTCGCCCGTGCCCCCCGAGGCCATACCGGGGTTTCCTGTGGTGTTAACGAATATCTCCCCGGTCGGGGTAGATATTATAGAGCGCGCGCCCTTTAATATGAGATTGACACCGTAGCGTTTTGAGAATTCCATGGCCACGCCGATCCTGTCGTTTTGGACCTGAGCGGTGCTTAGTCCACAAAGCCGCGCCATCTCGCCCGGGTGGGGTGTTAATATAAGCGGAACCTTGGCCTTCTTCAGTATTGCGGGATCTTTGCCAATCAGCGTAAGGGCGTCCGCGTCCAGCACTATGGGTACGTCTGCGCTATTAATTATCTCAAAGAGAAACTCGGCTGCGTCGTCGCCGGTCGTGATTCCGGGGCCGACGGCCAGAGCGGTTATTTTGCCTGAGGCAATCTCAAGCGCTCTTTTTACGGAGAGCTTGCCGAACGTTCCTAAATCCGTCTCGGGAAGCGGCTCTGTCATAACCTCTGTGGTCTTTTGCTCCATTACGGGGTTAAGGCTCGAAGGGACTCCTACTGTTACAAGCCCCGTGCCTACTCTGAGCGCCCCAAGAGAAGCTAGGGTGGCTGCTCCCGATTTGCCAGGCGAGCCCGCAAGTACGAGTAAATGACCGTAAGTGCCCTTGTGAGTATCTGCGTTTCTCGGAGGCAGCATCTCGACCACGTCGTAAGCGCTAAGGAGCTCATATGGAATATTCTCTTCAAGAATATACGGAGTGGTTATGTTCGCCAGATACACGTCCCCCGCGTAATCTACACCCGGGTATACAGAGGTCCCGATCTTGGGAAGAGCGTATGTGACCGTAATGTCCGCCTCTACCGCGGCGCCCAACGGATGCCCGGTATCTGAGTCAAGACCGGAGGGCAGATCTACCGCAATGACCGGAGCCGACTGGGAGTTTAAAAACTCGATTACTTTTTTATAGAACCCGGAGACTTCCCTTTCGAGCCCCGTGCCCAGGAGGGCGTCTACTATGATGTCGGCAGCTCTGTACTTCCTGAGACTCCCGTTAAGCTCTACTATCTCCCCGCCTAATTTATTGAGCGACCGGTAATTGGTGAGAGCGTCGCCCGTGTATTTCCTCGGGTCAGTGGCAACGTACGTTATAACCTGTACCCCTTCTGAAATTAACTGCCTCGCGATAACGAACCCGTCCCCTCCGTTGTTGCCGCCCCCGGCGAATACGGCTGCAGCCTGGGTATAGGGGTATTCTGCAAGTATCACATCAGCGGTGGCTCGCCCGGCGTTTTCCATGAGCACGAGGCCCGGTATGCCGAATTTCTCGATACTCTTCTTATCAATATCTCTAATAATGCTGCGAGTCGCTATCTTCATAATCTGCTATAAAAAATAACAAATAATAAGGG
>QIHJ01000235.1 GCA_003229065.1 Candidatus Dadabacteria bacterium | reverse complement strand
AGGTATATCTCCCTGTTATTATCAGTGTTTCCGCCGTTTATGTTTGAAAATGAAGTAAAAGCTACAAGTGTTCCGTCCGCGTTTATTGAAGGGTTCCTGCTTTCCCGGTCTCCATCAGTTATCTGCACAATCGCTCGCACGGGGCAGACAAGCTGCTGGGCCTGTGCTGTTTGATTAGGGGCAAGGAATAGTGAAAGTAATAAAATTCCAACCGCGAAATAGCTTAATACTCTTCCTACATAGGTTGAACTTGTACTACTCATAGATACTATCCTCCTTAAGGAATAGATGGTTGTCGTTATTCTACTATATATTGATAGGTATTAAAAGGGATTATTAGGTGTAAGTATAAGTAACCCCGTTCATACTTCGACTGGGCTCAGTACGAACGGGGTTTGTTTCAGTGCTTAGTTTCAGGGGATTGCTTCGCTTCGCTCGCAATGACGGCTGTAAATGGGTAGCAGTTTATGAAGACCTATTACTTGATACTATGATATATAAAGTTTAGTGTATTAGACAGTCTGATGGGGACTCATATAAGAAGATTTTTACTATATACCTTCATAGCCGCGATTTCGATAAATTTCATACTATACTCGTCGCAGCGCTACAGCCCCCCAAGAGCGGAATCCAAATCTTACTCCGTGAAGAATTGCCCCTCACATGAGGGCATGAAGACTGTCACTCTGATAGTTCAATTTCTTATAGACACAGAGGAAGAGGGCGGCTCGGAGAAGCACTGCTTTTGCTATAGCTGCTGCAACCCAAGAGCTTATAGCGCCCTTACGACACAGACTGCCCTTTTGAGCCCGGAAAAGTATGCAAGTTATTTAGCTGTACTTACAGAAATCACTTATACTGAGAAATTATATAAGAACCTGCCGATCAGGTCTCCTCCCTCCCTTTTATCTTAAGAAGGAAATTACTATCCATAAAAACCTCGAAAAATTATTATTCGGGGACTATGCCCTTTCACCCGATTATCCGGGGGATTATAGACTATAGACGGATACCAATTCTCACTGAAATTATGAGAAAATTTGCTGCGCGTTCCCCTGAGAGATTCATATCGGACGAAAGTGGAGAATAAGATATTATTGGGAGGAAATAATGAAATATCTTTATAATTCCAGCGGATTAGCCGTGAAATTCGCGGTTGTAACAACGCTATTACTGATGATTTTTACTACGATCTCAAGCGCCCAGACCTGGAGCCGGAGCACTCAGACTTTTGACCAAAAATGGAGCGGCGGAAGGCCTGACGGGCACGCACCTATCGGAGTGATGGGGGACCATACTCACAACACGGGTGAATTTATGCTCTCTTACCGCTTCATGCTGATGGATATGGGCGGGAACCGTATAGGAACAAACCGGGTGAGTAACCAGAGGGTGCTGGAGGACTTTATGGTCACGCCTACGGACATGCAGACGCAGATGCATATGTTCGGACTGATGTTCGCCCCTACCAGTTATATTACGTTCATGGGAATGGTCCCTTACGTAAAGAAAGAGATGAACCACCTGACGCGTATGGGAACACGCTTTAAGACGGAAGCGGAAGGGCTAGGAGATATAAAGTTTACGGGCCTCATCAAGATATTCGACAATTACAGCCAGAGGGTGCATATAAACGCCGGGATGAGCTTCCCTACGGGATCGATCGATAAAAAAGACGCCACCCCTGCGGGACCGAATCAGCAGCTGCCCTATCCTATGCAGCTCGGCTCGGGAACCTTCGACCTGCTGCCGGGAATTACATACCTGGGACAATATAAAACGCTATCCTGGGGCTCGCAGGTATCGGGCGTTATCAGGCTCGGGGATAACGACCGGGATTATTCTCTCGGAGACCAATTTGACGCAACGGCCTGGGGCGCCTGGGACTGGTTTAACTGGGTAAGCACCTCTTACAGACTCGATTGGTCGTCCTGGGGGAATATAGACGGCGAGGACCCGGCTTTGAACCCGGCTGTGGTGCCTACCGCGGACCCTAACCTAAGGGGCGGCGACAGGCTGGATATGCTCTTCGGACTAAACTTCTATGTCCCCGAAGGACCGAGTTTTATAAAAGGACAGAGAATTGCGGTCGAATTCGGGTTCCCGGTATTCCAGGACCTGGACGGCCCTCAGCTTGAATCGGACTGGGTGCTGTGGCTCGGTTGGCAGTATGCATGGAAGTTCTAGCCTTCAGACATTTTATAAAATAACCATTATAGGCTATAGACTCTAAGAGACTCTATAGCCTATATAAAAATATTCTGTTGTCAGTTATTATGTATGTTGAGAGAGTGAATATTTGTATTATCACCAAGATTGATACTGTCCGGTAATCAATATCTGCAGGAGGATATGATGGTAAAAATTCTAAACAACAAACCATTTCTTTTAGTGTTGCTTTTAGCCGTATCTTACGCATCTTACGGGATACCCGGATGCGGGTCGAGCGGTGGCGGTGGCGGCAGCAAGAGGGTAACCATTAACGGCTTGGTTGAAGATGTCATAGGCGGATCGGTAGCTGACATCAGGGTCACTGTATTCGAGAATGGAAACCGAAAGGACAGGGATAACACCAATTCGGCCGGGGAATTCAAACTGAAGTTCAAGCTGGGCGATGAAGCTGTGTTGGTTGAGATTGAATTTGAGCTCCCGGATATCACGATATCGAGATTTATAACCGTAACAAGAGACAGCGAAGTGGATTTAGATCTGGTGATAGATACGTTCGTTCCGAGCCTGACAATTACGGGCTGGACTGTCGAGCAAAAGCGCCTTAATCTGTCGAGATTCGATGAGCTTATATTTAACGAGACAGAGGCTATATTCCGGATCGACGGAAACGGCAGGAAGTGTATTCAGGCAAACGGGGAAAGCAGGATAGAAATCACCGCCGAAAGTATTTCACTAATCGACTGCAGCGAGGGAATATCGGCTGAAAGCTTCGGGCTTGTTATCCTGGAAGCGCTCTTCGATATAAACCTGATAGCGAAAAATGACGGAATAAAAGCCAAAGACAATACGGTAGTAAGGTTATCGATGTCTAATAACCCCATAGACAATAATATATTCATCACATCAACCAAAGAGAACGGCATACGGGCTTCGGGGGCGGCAAACGTTACAGTAGATCCGCAGAACCTGTGCACTATATCGGGAGCAAAGAACGCGATCAACCAGAGCGGGACATCGGTTGTGGACCCTGACGGCTGCACGCTGGTAGTACCGTAAGGGGGGGACGATACTGGAGGAAGGGTATTGTACAAGCGAGGTTTTTATCTCAGTGGGCTTGTGCCCAGTTGATTCCTGTGCCGATGTCTACTTTTATCGGGACGCTTAGATCGAAAGCCTCCTCCATTTCGCTCTTTACCATAAGGCTAAGCTCTGCCATTTCGTCTTGTTTGACCTCAAAGAGGAGCTCGTCATGGACCTGGAGAATCATACGGGACTTGAAACCGGCCTTTAACTTATCGTGAATCCTGATCATAGCTATGTTGATAATATCAGCGGCCGAGCCCTGGATAGGAGTATTCATAGCAGCCCGCTCGCCGAACCCTCTCCTGCTCCTGTCACCGGAGAGAAGCTCGGGGATGTAGCGCCTGCGCCCGAGAATCGTCTCGGCAAAACCACGGCTCTGGGCTGCGGCGACTGACTGATCTATGTATTCCCTGACCTTACCGTACCGCTTGAAATATTCATCGATGTAACTTTTTGCAATAGACACAGAGGTGCCGAGCTGTTTTGCGAGACCGAACGCGCTGATGCCGTATATGATGCCGAAATTTATGTTCTTGGCGAGTCTTCTCATATCGGGAGTTACCAGGTCCTCGGACACTCCGAATATTTCAGAAGCCGTGCGGTTATGAATGTCGCTTCCGTTTATAAACGCTTTTGTAAGATTGTCGTCACCCGAGAAGTGGGCAAGGAGCCTGAGCTCGATTTGAGAATAATCGGCTGAGAGTAGAATGAACCCCTCTTCGGGAACAAATGCCTCCCGGATACGTCTGCCCCGGGCGGTCTTGATCGGGATGTTCTGGAGATTTGGATCGCTAGATGAAAGCCTGCCGGTGGAAGAGCCCACGGGATTGAAGGAGGTGTGTATCCTGCCTGTCTCGGGATTAATGAGTTTTGGAAGAGTGTCTACATAAGTGGATTTGAGCTTTGCCAGAGTCCTGTGCACGAGGACTTTTTCAGGAACGGGATGGAATTTGCTTAAATCCGTAAGCACCTCTACATCAGTTGAAGGCTCTCCGGTCTTGGTCAGCTTCTTTTTAGGCAAGTCCAGTTTTTCGAACAAAACTTCTCTAAGTTGAAGAGGGGAATTCAGGTTAAATTCGTGCCCGACTTCCGAGTATATGTCCTTTTCAATTTCCTTAAGCAGGCCGCTAAACTCTTTTGACAATTCCCCGAGCTTGGAGGCATCGATCCTGACACCGTTTATCTCGATACGTGCCAGCACTTGTATGAAGCGGAGCTCGGTATCGGTGAACACCTCTGTCAGACCGTATTCTTCAAGCTTGGGCGCAAGCAGCTGGCTGAGTATAAATGCCACGTCCGAGTCTTCACATGCATAGTCCCTGGCTGCTTCAAGCTCGACCTCGTCAAAACCTATCTTGGACTTTCCGGTACCGGTTACATCCTTGTAGCTTATCATTCTGTACTCGAGATAGAGTTTGGAGAGCTCGTCAAGGCTGTAGCTTAACCTCGAGGAATCTATCATGTGTGCGGCTATCATCGTGTCAAACGATATACCGCGCAGGGTGATGCCGCTGCGCTCGAGCACTACGAGCTCGTATTTAAGGTTCTGCCCTATTTTCTTTATTTTCTCATCCTCTATTACGGGCTTTAGAGCACTTATCACATAAGGGAGATCGAGCTGCTTTGTCGAAGCATCATTGAGAGCACGGTGCGCAACCGGGACGTAATAGGCCTCGTGCGGAGCAGGCGAGAGCACAAACCCCACAATATGGGCCAGCATGGGCTCGGGCGAAGTGGTTTCGAGGTCAATTGAGAGAACACCTTCCTCTTTGACCCTCGATACCACATTTTTAAGATCCGACTTGGTTAAAACAATCCGGTAATTGTCGTAGGGAACGGTGTCTGCCCCTGTACTTTCAGGCTCAGCTTCATCAGTGTCGCCGAGCTCCCGCAGCAGGTTCCTGAA
>QIHJ01000283.1 GCA_003229065.1 Candidatus Dadabacteria bacterium | reverse complement strand
CGTAAGAGAGGCTTTTCCAAACTTTCGGGTCGGCATAGAATAGTCTCATGGTAAGGTATCTGAATTGTGCGAAAAACCTCCTATTATTGGCACTAACGTGATTTATTATTGCTAGTGTATCTTCTTTATTCGTCAGCTCATAGAAGGGTTTTTTAAATTTCTGTCTGGAAATAGCGTCTATATTCCATAGTCCCGCGTCAAAAAAAGTGGCAGCGGCCCTGTCCCTGTTAACGTAGGCAAAGATTTTCTCATTTATGCCGAACGCTCCCGAACCGGGTAATAGAACTTCGGTAAGCGCTTCCATCGTTTTTTGTGTATTGGGTTCGAATACCTTGTATCCTTTTTGAATTTCAATACCTTGTGATCTGGTCTCGTCTTTGGCAAAAGCTCGCGTATGCAGCCCGGCTATAGCCTCGGTACCCAAAACCCCTACAGTCACTGTTTTTATAAACGTCCTTCTTGAATTCGCCATTACTTTTCTCAATGCTCCTGCACTTTTCTAAATACTGCTGTTAATTCTCTATAATCTCTACTTCTATACCGCTCTCTTCTATGATTTGATTTGCATAATTGTCATTTGCGTAACCTTTTCTCTTTGCTTCAAGCAGGCGCCTTATAGGGCGTTCCGTTTGGCGGAGGGGGATCGGTTTAATCTCCACTATCTTAATAACGCTGTACGAGCCGTCCGGCTTGGTAATTACACCGGTTACAGAGCCAAGCTCCACAGAGTCAAATTCTCTTACCATCTTTCTATTGAAACCAAGGTCCCGGCCCGCAACATTAGCCCCTGATTCTACGTAAGCATTTACAATCTCGGTTAGGTCTTCTTCGCTCTTCACTTTACCCAATATTTCATCACCCAGATTTTTATCCGCAAAACCTACTTCATACATACGTACGAAAGTGTACCTTTCGGTGTTATTATCATAATAATTCTGAATTTCCTCATCAGATACCTCTTTCGTAGGCGGCAAATTCTCAAGTATCTCTGTTTTTAAATCGTGAACGATCAGTTGTTTCTTATAATCCCGCACCTTTTCAGCGTATTTTTCATCGAGCCCGAGCCCCAGTCCTTTTTGATAAAGCACTTCCTCTGTGATCAAATGCTGTAAAGGCCTGCCTTTTAGTTCATCCTGATAGATAGGCACACCGTTCACCCTTGCAACTACTTTACTGTCCTTTTGTGGTTTTGGGTCCGTTTTTACCATACTTTGTGCTTGGCTTTGCGCTTGTTCCGGAGATTTATTGCTCGATTCATTTACTGTCTTATCCTCAGCTTTGTTCTCACCCTTGTCCGGCGCTCCGCAAGCGGTCATAATCACAGCCGGGAGAATGAGCAGCATCAATAACCTTTTCATAATTCAATCCTCTCTTCTACTAATGGAATAAAGGCAAATGTATAACTTATAAATTGACATAAAGCAATAGGTTCTTTATATTATCAACCGCTTACTGGTATGCTTTCTAAAGATAAAAAATACGACTGTGTAGTGATAGGTTCAGGCCCGGGAGGGGGTCCGTTTGCATGGAAACTTGCGTCTTCCGGAATGAAAGTTTTGGTGCTTGAGGCTGGAGCCCGCTACAATCCCCTGAAAGATTACGCGCTTGATGAGCTCGATTGGGAAACTAAGGGTTTTCCCTACAGGAAGAAGATACGAGTCGCATACGGTAAGGAGCAGGACTTAGATTCGCAATATGAGGAGCTCAAGTCCTGGAATATGGGTTCTGGTGCTATAAACCGCACGGGGCAAAGAAAATACCTCAAGTACCAGCAGGTCCCGGGTGTCGGAGGCACTACGCTCCATTACCAGGGAGAGGCGCATCGCTTAAATGAAAAGGCTTTTCATATGAAGACTCTTTTCGGTGTTGCCGTGGACTGGCCGATTGAATACAAGGATTTAGAGCCTTATTACGACAAGGTTGAGAACATCATAGGGGTAGCCGGGCCCGATAAAGTCCCTTATCGGCCCAGGACCAAGCCCTATCCGCTTAAACCGCATAAACTCAGTTACGCGAGCCAAGTTGTAAATAAAGGGTGCAAAAAGCTTGGCATAAATATAGAACCCAACACCCTGGCCATATTATCTCAGGTCTACAGAGACGCCCCTCCGTGTAATTACTGTAACGGATGCGTCTGGGGATGCCCGCGAAAGGACAAAGGCAGCGTAGATGTAACGTTCATACCCCTGGCGGAGGACACCGGGAACTGCGAGATTCTACCCTTCGCATTCGCAGAGAAAATCGAAATAGATAAAAAGACCGGGAAGGTCAAGGGTGTAACTTATTTTGACCGGGCTAAGAAAGAGCATTTTGTAGAAGCTGACTACGTTGCAGTCGCATGCGGCGCAGTCGAGACCCCTAAACTCCTTTTAAATTCAGAGCTTAACCAGAGCGGGATTGTCGGTAAGAACTTCATGGAGACAAATTTCTATGAAGCAGTCGCTTTCCATCCTGAGCGTACGGATTCGTACAGAGGAATGCCCATTGACGGTGTTATATGGGAGTGGAACGAACCTGATCCCAAGCGCGGTTTTCCGGGTGGATTAAGAATGTTTCCTACAGTAGGGAGCGCTATCGGGCCGCTTAATTACGCACTCAGGTATTACAAAAAGGGTTGGGGGGAAGATTTGGCTACCGACATGAAAAATACGTTCGGTCACGCTATTGCCGTGGGCGGAATATCGGAGTTCTTACCCAACGACAATTCATTTGTTACACTTGATTCAGAAAAAAAGGACGAATTCGGATTCCCAGTTGCAAGCATTCAATCATTTCTTGGTGAGCCTGAGCTTAAAAGTCTCGATTTCATGCAAAAAAAGACAAAAGAGATATTAGATTCCTCAGGTGCTCAGGAAATAGTCGAGCAAATCTCATCATACGACCTGTTTGCTGCAACTCATGTCTTCGGTACATGTCGAATGGGCAATAACCCCGAAAATTCAGTCGTCGACTCAAACCTCCGATTTCACGCTATCCCAAATCTCTTGGTAACCGATGCGAGCGTATTCCCCACCTCAGGTGGAGGTGAAGCGCCCTCGTTGACTATAGAAGCTTTGAGTTTGCGTGCTGCGGAGCTCCTTTTAGAAGATCTCAAGAAAGGTTAATGAGCCTTGATTCAATTCGTTTTAAACCCGATCATTTTTTATTCTATCTTAGCCGTGTCCTGGATAGTTTTTGCGCAGGACGAATCTTCTGATGAGCTTCCCGTATTTACCGACGCGGAAAACTCAGTAGGTATATTCAGTACCGGCAACCTTGGACAAACTGCTGTATGGGGCGACTTTAACGGCGACGGGTGGCAGGATCTCCTGATTTCCAATACTGACCGGGACGCCAGAGCCAGACGTCCCCGCCGAGGCGCAAGAGAGCGCGGAAAGCCCGCAGCACCGCCAAAAACACTGAGTACAAATAAAAAGAGAAAGTTATTCTTATTCCAAAATGACTCAGGCGTCAAATTTACTGACGTCGCATATATATCAGGCCTTCCCAACGATAAGATTAAAGCCGCATCATGGGGGGATTATGACAACGACGGTTTGCTTGACCTTGCGGTTGCCACCATACGCGCCGCCTCCCCGCCGCTTCTCTACAAGAACCTGGACGGCATCTCATTTATAGATATTTCTCAAGAGGCCGGCTTGACAAAAGCAGGGTCCACTACACGACATGTAATCTGGGCAGATTATGACCGTGACGGTCTACTTGACCTTTTCGTCCCAGGCAATCAGCTATCCTACCTATACCGCAATAAAGGAGGGGGCACATTCGAGGATGCCTCTTCACTTGCCGGTATCACCGAGCGTAACAACGGACTCTCAGCCATTTTCTTTGATGCAGATAACGACGGGTGGCCGGACTTATTCCTTGCGAACGGGGGCTATAATAAATTTTATTTGAACAATGGAAACGGTACTTTTACGGATGCAACCCAGAGCTCTGGGCTCGAAGGCGCCCCTTACTGGCAGACTACATCGGCATGCAGTGGTGATTATAACGGTGACGGCTTTTTAGATATATATATAACGAATATAGGGAAAGCCAAGAAAAACACACTATACAGGAACAACAAAGACGGTACGTTCACCGACGTAACATGGGAAACCGGCACGCATGACTTAGGTGACGGCAGGACATGCGCGTGGATAGACTTTGATGCGGACGGCAGGGTCGACCTCTTTACCACAAACCATACCTGGTCCAATAGGCTTTATAGAAATCTCGGAAACGATCTGTTCCGGGATGTCGCTCAAGAAGTTAATCTAGCCAAGCCCATAGACGTATTCGCCGCAACCTGGGGGGATTATGACCGAGACGGCTTCCTCGACATCTATTTAAACGGTCACATCGGAAACTCACTCAAGAGGAACGAAGGTAATTCCAATAACTCTATTACCCTGCGCCTTGTGGGTGACGGGCTGCTGAGCAACCGTTCCGCCATAGGTGCACGCGCAGTGCTGTCGACCCCTGCGGGATCTCAGATAAGAGAGGTCTCAGGGGGTAGGGGCGGCACCGAACAGGATATGCTCCCCCTTTATTTCGGCCTTGGGAAGTTCGATAAAGCCGATATTCTAGTCATCTGGCCAAGCGGAAAGGAATGTTCGTTTAAAGACGTCCCGGTAGAGCCCCACAGAGAGTTTCAGATTAGTGAAACAAAGTGTGATATTATAGATATTGCCAAGTCCGATAAGTAAAGACAGGGGCTTGGGTCGATTGGTGGATGAATAAAATGAGAGCTGATATATCACTTTGTGCGGTGCTTCCTGCTCATAATGAAGAGGAAAATATTGAAGCTACTGTAAATCAGTGTGTTTCATATCTTGAGAAAAATGTCGGTAAATACGAGGTAATAGTCGTCAACGACGGCTCAAGCGACAATACCCGAGGCATAGTGGATGAGATTGCATCCGGCAATCCCTCAGTCATACTGGTTAACCACGAAGTAAACAGGGGTTATGGAGGGGCGCTCCTGAGCGGTTTTGAAAAAGCTTCTCTGGATTACATATTCTTTATGGACAGTGACGGGCAATTCGACGTAAGTGATCTTGACCGTATGCTGCCGGCGGTTAATGAAAGCGATGTGCTTATCGGTTATAGAGAAGATAGAGCAGACTCTGTGCTGCGGTCTCTGAACGCTTGGCTTTATGCGACGTATATATATATTATATTCGG
>QIHJ01000017.1 GCA_003229065.1 Candidatus Dadabacteria bacterium | reverse complement strand
GGCTTTTGCAACCTCACTTTGATTATCTTCATCGCCCGGGTCAGTCTCATCGGCGCCGATCTTAAGCGCGATAAGTATCTGAGATTGAGAGGCCGTGAAAATAGAAGGGGTCATTGATTGCTCTTCGTTTTTTTGAGCCGTATTAATCAGATTAATCGTTTTTATATCCGGCTGAGCGTTATTACTGTCATCGATATGCGGATCTTTCACCGCTGCCACAATGTCCGCCTCTAAGCGGTCTACCGTAAGACGCGCCATCAAACGCTCCTTTTCATTGGCCATCGGGGTGAGAACTAAAAACGGGGAGCTCGGAAATGTATTTTTGATTTTAATAAGCTGGGGAGTGATTAATTTCTCTAATATCTGGTCGTTGACATCAATGCCGTCCTCTGCCAGCACTCCGAGTATAATGGGGATTAAATAGTTATCGCTGTCTGTATTCATGTTTAACTCTCGGGATATGTAATCAACTTTCTTTTTTGAATAGACGGCCGCTATTAGGCAGCATCCGCCCGATTGCCCGGGCGCGTTTTGTAATTTTCTCCGCAAACTCCTCCTGGGTAATTCTACCTTCTCTTAGTGCCCGGCTATTTTCTTCGGCCTCCTCTCTAGCCTTTGAAAAGAACTTAAGGAGCATGTTCTCAAGCCCCCCTGCGCCCAAGAGCTTCGTGCCAAGAGTCTTTCCCGAAGTTATAAAAGCGGTTGAGCTGCCGCCCAGTCTGTCTTCCATCTCGGTTACATATTGGATAATCGTATCTGTCTCCTCTATTAATATACGATTGAACGCATTAAAAGTCTTTACCTGTTTTGAGTCTCCCGGGTCATATAGCGGTTTTCCGTCAGGGAGCTTTTTAGTGAGGATAATACTCAGATCATAGCTTATATGAGCGTTATACCCGAGCAGCATATCCTCAACCACGCTTGTAGTCTGCGCCTTGGCCTCGTCAAAATTAAATTTCCAGACAGGCGGCACCATGGAGTGTTCACCCCACTCGTAATTATCAAATGCTTCAAAGTAGAATTTTGCAAACTCTATCACTATATTTTCAATCAGTCTGTCATCGAGCCCTCTGAATTCATCGTGATCCGGGTGATTTTCATTGCGGATAGATTCTATGACGATGCTTGCCTTTTCAGTTGTGGCTATGTAGCTGCACGGGAATACCGCTCGGTGATCCCCACGGCGTGAGAGCTCTTCGTGCATGTCTTCAAGTCTCTGCCTTATCTCTTCTACACTATGCATTTCATGTGCTCTCCTCCATTTGGGGAGCGGGAGAAAATTCTTAACTTCACCTGTATCTGCGATAACAGAGGCGATCACAGTTCTCCCATGATCCGTCAGTACCACGCTATCAAGCTCATTCAGGTTGTCAATATCGTCCGCTATCGGGTCATTAACCGTATTTATCTTCCGTACGGCGTACCGATCACCTTCCCTTACCACGGCGTAATCCTCGGAGTCAAAATTATGGGTCTGCCTAATTCTAACTGCTTTTATTGCTTCGGTCTTAGAGTCAAAGCAAGCAAGGTGCCCGTCTTTCATGAAATATTCGCCGAGCCTGGCTTTAAACCCACCGCCGTATGTTATGTGATAGACTCCGGGCACTCCTTCTTTTGGTATTTTCATTGCGCGTCGTTCTACAAAAAACGAGGATTATTTTAATTCTAATGAGGCAGGGCGGATAATTCAATACATCTTTACTTATATTGGCATCAGTACCGGGATCTTGAAGCGTACATTCGAGCAGGATCAGAGAACTCTTTTTCGAGGCACCATCGTGACCCCGTGCTTAGTGCCGAGAGTAATCTGAGGCTTGGGCTCTACAACATGACCCGGATCAAGTCCGAAACTCCATCTCTGCGCTATAACGGCAATTAGCAAGACCCCCTGTATCCAGGACATAGACTCCCCGGTGCATATGCGTCTCCCTCCTCCGAAGGGAAAGTACGAGAGTCCGGAGCTTTCATCCCGGCCCTTCCATCTCTCGGGTTTGAATGATAGCGGGGCCGGATAATAACGCGGGTCTCTCTGTAAAATGTACGGGCTTACGAGAAACAAAGACCCCTTGGGGGTTGAATACCCCCCGAGCTCAAATTCTCCGAGACTTTGCCTGATTATCATCCATACCGGAGGGTATAAGCGCATTGCCTCTCTGAATACACTTTCCGTGTACGGCAGTCTGTCCATGTCCGGAAGCCCCGGGATTCCGCCGCCGAGAACAGTGTCCAATTCATCATGAATACGCTGTTCTGCCTCCGGGTTCTGAGAAAGCAGATACCATGTCCATGTGAGGGCTTTAGCCACAGGGTCGTGACCCGCAAGTAACATTGATATACATTCATCCATTATCTGAGTATCCGTCATCTCGCTAAGCTCTTCATTTTCTGAGCGCGCGGCGATCATCGAGGAGAGGAGATCACCCCTGTCCGTTGAGTCTGTCCTCCGCTCTCCAATGATTCCGTATATGATTTTACTTATTTCATTCTTTTCTTTTATGAGTCCCCTCACGTTGTTATGAGGGATATGCCTGAGAAGGGGCTGCGCAAGGAGGACAGGCGGGAATACCGCGCTGTAGTGGAACAAGAGCTTGTCCATTATATCCCCGATCTCTTTCCCGTCCGTATCCATATCGAGATCAAATAATATTTTAAGAGCGATTCCGAGCGTTAGCCTGCCCATATCTTTTTCCATATCGCTCGGCTGCCCATCAGACCATAATTCTCTTTGTCTTACACCGTAAGATGTAATTACGGCACCGTATTTACGTATATTCTCTCTTACGAAAGCCGGCTCTACGAGAGAGCGGCGCGCAGTATGGCCCTCGGACTCAGTAGCAAGTAAGCCTTCGCCCTGAAGTATGTCCGCACTTTTAATAAACCACGCAACCCAGTTTGAAAACTCCTCCTGCCGGGTTTCCAGAATGTCCTCTGCGTACTCGGCGCTTCCGATCAAATATACGTTTTTTATCCCGAGTCTGAGGCATGTGATATCACCGTACTCACGCTTGAGATCCAGGAGAAATTCTGCAGGGTTCTGGAACGATCCGGGGATTAGACTAAGTAGTGTTTTAGAGCTAGGTCCCGGAGGATTAGTTTGTGAGCCCATTTATTATTACCTCTACACAAAAATCAGTTAGCGCTGGTTGTGTACGAATATTATATAAGAAAACTCATAAGAATTTAAAGTGACTTTATACGCCCGGGGCTCATGCTTGTTATTATTGTTGTCTTTTTGAACCATCACCGGATATACTTGATACTTAAATCCAGATCTCACAGTTAGGAGGCTCTAATGAAACTTGAGGGGAGTAAAAAAACCGAGGGCAATAAAAAAATTACGAAACAAGCGGTAATCTTAATTCTTATGCTGGCTGTAAGCCCGCTTATTCTGACAGGATGCCTTGCGGCAGCCGCCATCGGGGGAGGAGCTGTAGCAGGGGCCGGCACAATCGCTTACATAAAGGGAGAGCTTAAAGCAACCGAAGGACATTCAATAGACGAAACTTGGGCAGCCACCGTCGCAGCTATCGATGAGCTGCAGTTTCTCGTTATCAACAAGCTCAAGGACGCTGTATCTGCAGAGCTTAAAGCACAAACGGCAGATAACAAAACCGTAAATATAGAGCTCAAAAGAATCGCCGACAACTTAACGGAGATAAAAATCCGAGTAGACACATTCGGCGACGAAGCGTTATCCAGATACATTCTAAACAAGATTCAGGCTAACCTTAACTAATTTAACATTGATCCCGCTCTCTTGTGCTAACTCCTAGAGGGCGGGAGAATTATATATATCATCAAATCCGAGCTGATCGGGGTTCTGAGTGGAGTAAACAGCATTCCGCTCTACTAAGCTATGCTCTCCGTAGAAGCCATGATACTAGACAATCACAACAAGATAAGTCGCGTCATAGCGCACTATACGGAAGACTGACACTCAGAAAGAAGAACCCGGCCCTGACAAGAACTCTTTCTCCTGCTGGGTCGATTCCCTCCCCAGTATTTCGTTCCTGTGAGGATAGCGTCCGAACCGCTCTATAATCCGGACGTGAGCATCAGCATACTCCCTGAACCCGCGCAATTTTTCATTAAGTTTTTCTGGCTCTGGGTATTCATTTTTAAGCCTTGAGAAGCAATCGAGTGAAAGATTGTGAATTTCCGGGTCCTCAGAGTGCATAAAAGGCATATAGTAAAAGACCCTCTCAAAAGGGTGAAGCGGCAAATCAAGACCCTTCTCTGTACCGAAAAGAGCGATTTCAAGGGCGAGCGCGTCCTGAGAGAATGCTTCCGGTGTATCCCGGTAAATATTACGTGAGAACTGATCCAGAAGTATTATGAGCGCCAGGCTTCCCCTTGGCGTTGGCTTAATATTATCCAACCTAATATCTTTAGCTGCCTTAAGGTCCTCTTGAAACTCCTCTTTTATCTTGTTATCGATTACCGCGTCTTTAACCCACCAGCGCTTTCTATATTTATTTTCAGGTATTTCCCCTTCTTTTAAATCACCGAACCAGAATCTTAATATTTTATCTGTGATCTCCTCCGATAGGGCTGAATTGTGCATGTTAGTAATATTCATAAAGCAAGCCGGATTGCAGACAATTAGTTTTCTCTATACAATATATTCACTCGATTTTAACACAATCTTAAAGAATCTTTCATATTCCCTTGCCAAAAAGATAAAAAAATGATATTATGATCGAACCTCTTTTTGAACCAAAAAAAATCTTAGATATAGGTCTGAACCAAACCTCAGAATTCCCTTGAGCTTTATTCAAATTGCACTTTAACAATATTCTACAACCTATTTCTTATTATTATTTTTTTAACACCCGAAAATTTTTTCGCATCTTAACCCGCTGATTTTATTTGATTTTGTTTTTCATTTCAAAAACACCCGAAAATAGTCTATTGACAACCACAACATATTGTGGTTCAATCGATTCATAGCACAAGATGTTATACAAACGATCGAGATAGATCAAGATAGGAGGATGGATGAATGGCTTCTGAGAAAGTAGATTCTGAACATGCAAACGGGAACGGAAACTCCAAGAATTTATCGGAAGAAAAGAACCTGGAAACCGAACTCGAACAGAATCTCAGCGAGAGTACTAAAGAAGAGCAAGAGATAGTCCCGCAGCCCGTTGGGGTTATGGATATCCCGGAAGCCACTACTAAAGCTTTTGGCGGTGACGAGCTTCGTGCCAGAGTGTTTTACGAAAAATAC
>QIHJ01000113.1 GCA_003229065.1 Candidatus Dadabacteria bacterium | reverse complement strand
TTGAGCGTTCTTATGGTGATATTTGTAAATGAGACACTCGATGAGTGGGATTTCTGGGCCGGTACTATCGGGGTCGTGCTCCTCGGGTTCCTTGAAATAGTGATCTTCATGTGGGCATTCGGACGTGAAAAAGCCTGGGCTGAGATCAACAGGAGCGGTATTATACAGGTACCGAGAATCTTCTACTATATTCTGAGCTATGTTACGCCTCTTTTCTTGCTGGTGATAATGATCTGGTGGGGTGTGGAGCTTCTGCCTAAGGAATTTCAGAAAACAAGCTGGACCATATGGGCATCGAGGGGTTACTTGGTTTTGCTGTTAGCCCTCTTCACGGCGCTTATATATATTGCAGACAGGAGGAAATCAAAAGATCGAGCTTGACTCGCTATTGTTTATGCTTTTTTCCTGGGGCATTGCACTCGGGGCACTCGGGTTCTGTATTATAATGCTTATTAAGCACAGAGGCTAGGTATGGCTAAACGAGCCTCCCACAGGGGTCTCTACGCCAAATAAGTTTATTTAAAATATATAGGACTTGAGAGCGTCTGAGATGTCTCTTATAGCTTGTAAAACTTCTTTTCCCACTCTTTGTGTTTTCCCTCGGCTTCTTTAATAAAAGGCGCAAAGGCTGCGGCATTAACCACAAGGTCGTTTAAAAGACTGAAGGGGAATTTTATGGGGCGCACGAAGTCCACGAACAAAACAGCCCTGAACCCCTCCGTGTCGTTCCACACCTGGTGAAAGTAGGTGTCGTCGAATATAATGGTCTCACCCTCGTCCCAGTGTTTTATCTCGTCGTCTATCTGTATACGGCATTTCTCTTTGGGGTCAGGCACCAGGAGTCCCAGATGGTAACGCAGTACTCCGTTATAAGGGCCTTTATGCAGCGGGATATGTTTCTTCGGAGATAGGATCGAGAAGAAGGCCGTCTTCATTCCCGGAATCTTTTTCAGGAGCTTTGTCGTTTCGGGACACCTCTTCGCGTTCTCTTCGCTCGCCAGCCCGTAACCAGCCAAAAAATAGGTCTTCCACATATCGTCCGACGTTATAGTTGTTACCTGAGGCATTATATCGTGAAAACTCGGGAGGTCTTCACGTCTTTCCATGACTCCGTCCAGCTCTTCTCGTATCTTCTCCCAGTTTTTCTCAAGCTCAAGCACCCAGGGGAAAGTCTTGTTGTCGTATATCGGAGGGTTGCCGTGTTTTGAGTATTTGATGTTTGATCTTTCGACCATATTAAGAAAAGCCGTCATCAGCCCGGGGGCAAATTCCTTTTCACCATAATTCGCTGTGGAAGGTTTTTCTCTTTCCTCACCTGGAGTTAGAGCTTCTTTATCTTCTTTTTTATCGCTCATAGTTTATCCCCTCATATGTATCTTTATTTTAAATTGCTGGTATCCGGATCCACTTTTCTGAGTTTTATTATATCCTCTAATTGATGTAATAAAAACATTACTGCTCCGAGTGTCGTGGCTCCCAGCACCCAGGGATACCCGCCGAATATCGCAAGCAGTAAAAAACCCATTGAATATACGTTTCTTCTGCCTATAGGGCGGACTATCTTAATAAGCTTCCGCATGTATGAAGTGTCTTTTACCTCAACGAGCTTATCCACTTCGAAATATGCTACCAGACTCCCTGAATTTGTATATCGTGTGAGAAAATAAAATGACCATATTACAAAAAAGACGAATATAGATAGATTGATACCGCCCAGGACAAGGGCTATGGGGTTATTCGAAATGAAATAATAACCTATGGGAACGCCTATAATAAATGAAAGCATCGTGAACTGATCGGAGATAGTATCCACCCACTCGCCTTTCTTGGTTTCCATGAGCTTAACCCGTGCCACCTCCCCGTCACAGCGGTCCAGTATGGTCGCTGCATGCAAACAGAGGGCGCCTATGACCGGGTGGCCTATCGCGTAAAATACGCCGCACAGGGAGCCGATAATATTAATAAGCACGCTTATCATATTCGGGGTGAGGGGAGTCTTTACCAGGAGTCTGCTCGTAGGGAGTGAGAACCTGCTGTTTATATTTCTGGATATCCACCCCGTAGCGGTTTTGCCCACAGTTGTGAATATTAATTCTTCAGCTCTTTTTGGGGAGTCCTGCTCTGAGTCGAGGCGCATCCAGTAGCCGTTTTCAAACCGCTTATACTTTACCTTGTCTCTGGGTACAAGCTCCTGCACTAGATTCTTTATCGACATAGAGTCTGTAACGGCTTTATCAAGAAGGGTGCCCGATGCGATAAACGCCCCGACTGCCCTGCCGCCCGTACTGAACATATCCGATACAACGCCCGTATCTGTTTTAATCCAGGCGTCTTCCGTAATTTCCACCAGAACCGTGACTTCGTCCTCGCGTATCTCCTGCTCACTGCCGTCCGTATGTATGAAGCTCAGAAGCGCTTTTGGAGTTGTAACGAGGTTTGACTGCAGGATCAGCGACGGGCCGTCTTCGAGCGGCAATTCCGAGCCGAGCTCGTGCCACCTTATTTCACTTTCGATCCGTCTGTCGCCGTGAAGTAGATCTTTAAGGGAATTGTCGCCGGGTTCGGTGATAATAGTTATACGTTTTATCCCGGCTCTTTGGACGGTAATTACAAGACGTTTAATCTGAGGGAGAGCTCCGAATACCTCAGACCCATGGGAGCTTAAACATTCATCTTCTATACCCGTTCCGGCTGCAACAAGTATTGCCTGGTCCATTTTTTGTCAGTTCGTTTCTACAACTCTTAGGACCCTTTCCTGATAAGATTTCTTAATAAACTTATCCGAGTTGAATCTGGCTTTAAATAAGTCGTTGGGGTAGTCGACGTCCATCCAGAAGAGGTCTCCGATATCGAGCGACTTTACTTTGTATCCCTTTTTAATAAGCCTGTGAATTGCAGAAATATACCATTTGTTCTCAGCCCCGCCGGTCCTCATCTCTTCCTCTATACCCCTTCTTATAAGCTCAACGCCGGTATCCCTGAACACCCTTACACCCACTGACTCTGCGGAAGCCCGGGCGGTCAGAGCCTTGCTGATATTTACTATTTTACTCTCTTTAATCTCGACCTTCATATCTTCGTCTTCATAAGTGGATTTGCGCTTAACCGGAAGGCAGATTTTTTCGTCCCTCATGCGGAGCGCCTGCTCAAGCACCTCTATTTCAAACACATCGTCCCCGTTCATGACCACTATATCGTCATCCATCTCACCCCTGGCTATCCATAATGAAATCAGGCTGTTCGTAGTCTGGTAAAAAGGGTTATACAGGGTTTTTATTCTCATTCCAAGCCCGTCGTAGTTCCTGAGGAAGTTCTCTACCTTCTCAAAACCGAACCCCACTACAATCACCACCTCGTCAATACCGCAGTCGCGTATATGGTTTATCTGGTGCTCCAGAATTGTTTCACCGCCTATATCGAGCAAACACTTGGGTATATATTTTGTGTAAGGGTAGAGCCTTTTACCTCTGCCGGCTGCAAGTATGACCGCTTTCATGTTCTCTTCTCCGCTTTTAGAAGGATTTGTTCGATGCCGTAAAATAAATTCAGAAAGACATTAGGAGTGTGAATTGAATACATCTTCCACCTCCTTTTCCTCCTTGTAATACTAGCTACAATTTATAACCTCATTAATACCTTCTGTCAATATTCTGATGTAATTTATGACGTTAAGCTTCATAATTTAACAAAATTCTCGAAATATCCATGAATACCATATTAACATGATATAAGACTCTGTTTTTCCCCCCGCTACTTAATTATATCCCCATTCATTAATAATCGGGTTTAATTTTATGCTCTTTAAGCACTATCTATATTAGCTTTTTGCCAATCTCAGCTGAGCAGGATCGGGCTTTATCTCTATGACTTTATTCCCACTATCGACGTAAACGAGTTTGGGTGAGTGTGACTTACATTCCTCTTCACCGTATGAAGAGAAGCTTGCTATTATGAGTATATCGCCTTCTGTCGCAAGGTGTGCGGCAGCCCCGTTTACGCATATTTCACCCGAGCCCCGCTCCCCCTCGATCACATAGGTCACCAGCCTGTTCCCGTTTGTAATATTGAATATGTGTACCTGCTCGTAGTGAAGGAAGTCGGCTGCGTCCATCAAGTCCCTGTCTATTGTGACGCTCCCTTCGTACTCAAGGTCAGCTTCCGTTACCGTCGCTCTGTGTATCTTTGACTTAAGAAGTGTTCTATGCATCGCTCTCCCTCACAAATTTGTATTGATTAAAGTATGATATTATCAATGAGCCTGGCGCCTCCCACTCTCGCAGCCACTGCGGCTACGTCGCCCCCGGTGGCTTCGTGCTTATTTTGAAGTGTCTCCCCGTCCCTTATTTCCAGGTAATCGACGTCCTCTACAGAGGCCCGCTCAAGCACCCTTTTCCCGCTGTCCACTAAGCTTTCGGTCTTGCACGTCCCATTTGCGAATTGGGATTTTACCTCTAAGAGCGCTCTTGAAAGAGATAGAGCCCTCTGTGTGTCCTGATCACTCAGGTACGCGTTGCGGGAGCTCATTGCAAGCCCCGTCTCTTCCCTCACGATTGGAAGCCCCAGAATCTCGATATCAAGATTGAGGTCCCTTGCCATCCTCTCTATAATCTTCCACTGCTGATAGTCCTTTTGTCCGAATAGGGCTACGTCGGCCTTAACTATATTGAATAGCTTAAGCACTACCGTGGCCACACCCCTGAAATGTCCCGGACGAAGAGCGCCGCAGAGCGGTTTTTCGAGCTCCTCCACCTGAACATAGGTCTGAAAACCCGGGGGATAAATTTCATCAGGCCCCGGCATAAACACCGCGTCTACGCCAATGTTTTTCATCTTCTCAAGGTCACCCTCTCTGTCCCTCATATACTTGTTATAATCTTCGCTGGGGCCAAACTGCGTCGGGTTTACAAATATGCTGACAACCAGGATGTCCGCCCTCTTCCGCCCCTCTCTCATAAGGCTCAGATGCCCCTCATGTAGAGCTCCCATTGTAGGCACGAGCGCAATAGACTTCCCTTCCTTTCTGAGTGCGTTTGAGTACGCTTTCATCTCCGCTACGTCTTCTATTACAGTTATAACGTCCTGACTACTCATATGAATGGGCCTCGGCGGGGAATGTTCCCTGTCTTACTTCGCTTATAAATTCTTTTGTAGCATTTTCCATTGTCTCTTTTACGTTTGCGTACTTCTTAACGAATTTCGGTATCGGCTCGGGAGATAGTCCCACTAGGTCGTTAATTACCAGCACCTGCCCGTCGCACTCGGGGCCCGCGCCTATTCC
>QIHJ01000270.1 GCA_003229065.1 Candidatus Dadabacteria bacterium | reverse complement strand
ATCGAGTCGATGAGCGGCTCGCTGCATATGTCCCCGTTTAGCTTCGCAGGTCCTATCTCGACACCGGAGCAGTGGAAAATAGAGTCGTCCGGGGAGATGAAAAATTTAGGAGTAAATCTGAAAGGACTCGATGATGCTATCACAACTGAAAGCGCAAGTTTTAACGTTACACCTGATAAAATTTCTTTTTCAGAAACTAAGCTTGAAACTAAAAGCTCTTGGGTGAACATCGATTTAATTATGAGGGATTATGTGTCCGGATCTTTCGGACTCGAGCTTAATTTTAAAGGGAATGTGGATGCGGATACTTCAAACGCAGTATCTGATATAGTAAAGGTACCGAAGCAAATAAGTATATTGGGTGATGTGTCTATTTTAGATTCGAGCGTTACAATAGACTCGAATAAAAATATTCACAATGGCGATAATGTGACGTCCGGTAAAAGAGCGCCGGCTTCAATAAAAGAATATAAACTGGATTTAAATTTAAACGCGGATTCATTTGAGTGGGCCGACCCTGATGCCGCTCAAAATGAGCCGGCGGAGCTTCAATCAAAAGAGCCCGGTAATCCGCGCCCCCTGATATACGGAAACTTGAATTTCAATTCTGAAGAATTCATATATATGGGTTTTAATTGGGATACGGTGGGTGGGGATGTGGAGTTTTCAGGGCAGAAGATAGATATAAATATACAAGAGGCATCACTATGCGGTATATCTACACCGGGCTATTTCGAAGTATCGACACCGGGTCTGAAATTGGACTTTAAGCCTAATTCCACAAACGAAGATTTCGCAAAGACTTTGGATTGTCTCTTTAAAAAAGCCGGAATTATTACAGGAGAGTACGATTTTGACGGCAATGTATATTCAAACGGTGGTACCGGGAATGTTGTGAAGTCGCTTGAAGGAGAATTGAAATTAACCTCTATTGACGGGCATGTACAGAAATACGGGGGGCTTGCGAAGTTTTTAACTATCCTTAATTTTGGGGAGATATTCAGGGGAAAAGGAGCTCATTTCGGAGAGGAGGGTTTCCCGTATAACCTGCTCACAGCAAGCGCCGAGATCAAAGACGGTAAAGTGAATATAACCCGGGCTGCGATGGACGGCCCGTCCCTGAAAGTCGCGTGCAGCGGCTCTATTGACTTAGTAGAGAAGAGCCTTGATCTTGAGCTTGTGGTATTCCCCATACTGGCCGTAGATTCTGTTATAGAGAAGATCCCCCTGATAAGTCAGTTATTAGGGGAAAAGAGCTCATCCATACCGGTGAAGATCACGGGGAGCTGGTCTGATCCCAAGATATCACAACTCTCTCCGCATACGATTAAGTCGGGTCTCCTTACGATAATAAAAGAGACACTAAATATACCTGTGACTCTCATAAAGCCCGTGAGATCGGGAATGGAAAAAGAAAAAGCGAAGGAACAAGAACGGCGTGAGAAAGAAAATGGACAAAACGGGGAGCAGGATTGACATAAGATACTGCCGGCAGTGCGGGTGGCTGCTCCGGGCTACATGGATGGCTCAGGAGCTACTCACTACCTTTGAGCAGGAGATTAAAGAGGTTTCGCTATCACCCGGTACCGGAGGGGTATTTGAAGTAAGGGTCGATAGCGAGCTCGTGTGGTCTAGAAAAGATAAGGGGCGTTTCCCCGATATAAGGGAGCTTAAAAATATTGTCAGAGACATTGCCGCTCCTGATAAAGACCTGGGTCATAGCGAGATAGAATGAATTGGCAGGGTTAGTAACGTTCTCTCGGCGCCTTCTGGCTCGGGTTATATAAAAAGAATTCTGAGAGACTGAGACTTTAGAATTTTTGAATTGAGTATAGAATTCCTCTATGCCTGTTTTTCTCCTTGACGATTCAATTAAATTCCCCCACCCTGTACATGCGGAGTCGAACGGTCTCCTGGCAGTGGGCGGTGACCTGAGCGCCGAGAGACTGCTCACGGCGTATAAAAGCGGTATCTTCCCATGGTTCTCGGAGGGTGATCCGATCCTCTGGTTTTCACCCGACCCGAGACTCGTTCTATTTTTGGACGAGCTTAGCGTTACTAAAAAATTACTAAAAATCATACGTCAGAGCGAGTTTGAGGTGAAGTTCGATAATTCCTTTATTAATGTTGTCGAGAGATGTGCCGGAGCCAGCCGCAGGGGACAAGACGGCACATGGATAACGGATGATATGATAGAGGCCTACGGCGAGCTTCACAGTAGAGGCTATGCGCATTCGGTCGAGACGTATCAGGATGGCTCACTTGTGGGCGGTCTGTACGGTGTTTCGCTCGGAGGGGCTTTTTTCGGGGAGTCGATGTTTTTTGATAAGAGTAATGCGTCTAAAGCGGCGCTCTATTATCTTGTTCAGAGGCTTAAGCTATGGAACTTTGACTTTATAGACTCTCAGGTGCCCAACGACCACATGAAGAGCATGGGCGGAAAAGAGGTGGACAGGGAGTCTTTTTTGAATATGCTAGAGAAAAGTTTAGAAAAAGAGACAAAAAAAGGTCGCTGGCATAGGTCTGAATAGAGCTATATATCCTAAGATTTAAATTATCTCGAAGGTTAAAATATGAAGACGGTGCTTTGCTTCGGGGACTCCCTTACCTGGGGGTTTACCCCGGCATCGCACAAAGACGCTCGCCTCTGTCCTCTTGATTTTATACCCGCCCCGGCATCGCTGTGAAGCGCTCGCCTCTGTCCTCATTTCTGATTAATACCCCGGCATCGCACAAAGACGCTTGCCTCTGTCCCCATATTCACTCGCGGCCTGTTTTATTTTATACTTGCCCCGGCATCGCGGTGAAACGCTCGCCTCTGTCCCCATTAAGCCGGATTGAAAAAACTAATCTTGCTGGTATAATCAAAGTCCTGATTGCTGGGGTATGAGTTGGATACGTTTCTTTCAGAGTTAATCTATTCTATGTAATACCGAAGCAAAATCGATAACACATTTGAGAGGTGAATGAAATGAGTGAATGGACTGTAACAAATCACGGGCATTCTGAAATTACGCCTGATAATAGCAAAAGGGCAATATTTATTGGCAGATACCAGCCATATCATATCGGGCATGTAACTCTTGTTAAGCAGAAACTGGACAAGGGTGTTCCATGTCTTCTTATGGTGAGAGATATCCCCCCGGATGATAAGAACCCGTTTACTACGGAGCAGACAGTGGATATGATCAGGAAGTACCACGAGACTAAGGGTGATGACGTAGTCGTAATGATCATCCCGGATATCGAGTCGGTAAACTGGGGAAGGGGGGTCGGGTATGAGATGAACGAGTTCTCTCCACCCGAGAATATAGGCTGGGTCTCGGCTACCAAAATCCGCTCCTCAGTAACAGAAGGGAACGATGATTGGAGAGAGCTTGTAGACGAGTCTATACAGGAAGATGTTGTAAAGTACCTAAAAGGCGAGTAATTCCCGTTCCACTTAGTTAGCGGGATACGAATTCGTAATTGTTTAATCAGAGGCGGCCAGAGTGCCGTCTCTTTTTTTATCCGCCTATCATATCTTAACGGATTTCCATAAGCGAATGTACAGGGTACAATCTAGGTTTTACTAAATTAGAGCTTAACCACAAGGGAAGATTTTAAGAAATTGGCCAAAATACTTGTATTTCAGCATGTAGCGCATGAAATACTGGGTACTCTGGACCCGCTTTTAAGAAATGCGGGTTTCAGGATCAAGTACGTAAACTTCGAGCGCTACCCCGACGCAGAGCCCAGCCTGGAAGGGTATGAGGGGCTCATTGTTCTCGGGGGACCGATGAGTGTCGATGAGACCCGGGACTATCCCTTTTTAGAGACCGAAGTCAGGCTTATAAAAGATGCTATGCACAGGGGCTTCCCGATCCTGGGAGTATGTCTAGGGTCTCAGCTCCTGGCAAAAGCTCTTGGAGCAAAAGTCAAAAAGAATTCCGAGAAGGAAATCGGATGGTACGATGTCTCCCCCACTGAGGAAGGGATATCCGACCCGCTCATCTCTAAATTCTCAGAGGTCGAAAAAATATTTCAATGGCATGGGGATACATTTGAATTGCCAGAGGGTGCCGTGCGCCTGGCCTCATCACCTCTTTGCATGAATCAAGCGTTTCGTTTGGGGGAAAACATATACGGTTTTCAGTTTCACCTGGAAGTCGATGAGCCCATGATCGAGCGGTGGCTTAACGTTACTGCAAATAAAGAAGAGATAGAGGCGCTTAAAGATAAGATAGATCCCGATGTTATAAGGGAGGTTACGCCAGAGTATATTGAGCGCCTAAAAGAGCTTAGCGATACGACATTCGGCGGCTTCCTGAGCTTGTTCGGATATAACAAAAAAAGGCATACACTGCCCTCCCGGTAGAGAGTTAAGCCTCCGAGTTTGAGCCGTTACTCTTTTTAGCTCCCTGTCTGCCGAATTTTCTGTAATCTTCTGCAAATTCTCTTAGCTTTTTGTCCACTAGGTAATTTACCGTTCCCCTCTTGAATCTGCCGCTGTCACCTTTGGTGCCGGATTCTTTTCCGGTTAGTATCTCAACTGCCTGATCGATGATTTCAACCGGGTATATGTGGAATTTCCCTTTTTTAATATCATCTACTACTTCCTTTTTGAGCATCAGGTTTCTGACATTTTGATGGGGTATTACAACTCCCTGCTCGCCCGTGAAACCCTTTGCTTTACAGACCTGGTAGAACCCCTCTATCTTTTCGTTTGCTCCCCCGATCGGCTGTATCTGTCCTTTTTGGTTAACGGACCCTGTGATAGCGAGGCTCTGTTTGATCGGAACACCGGAGAGGCTCGAGAACAGCACTATAAGCTCTGCAGCGGAGGCGCTGTCGCCGTCTATTACATCATAGCTCTGCTCGAACCCGATACTTGCCGATAGGCTGAGCGGTTTTTTCTGGGCGTATGTGCTCCCGATGTAACCGCTTAGTATAAACACGCCTTTGTCGTGGATATTGCCGCTCAATCTAGCTTTTCTTTCAATGTTCATCACGCCTTCGGTCCCCATGTAAGTTTCACACGATATCTTGGAAGGCCGTCCGAACGCATAGTCCCCCATATTGTAAACTGCCAGGCCGTTTATCTGGCCTACGGCCACGCCTTGTGTTTCTATCATTATGATCCCCTTTGAGATCATCTCCCTTATCTTTTCCTCTACCATGTTAGATCTGTATATCTTCTCGTCGATCGCTTTCTCTACATGCTCCCTCTTCGTAAGCTTGCTGTTGTTATCCTTCTTGGTCCAGTAGTCGGCCTCTTTAAGTATTTTCGTAATCCCCCCGAGCTCAATTGATAGCTTGTTCTGGTCCCCGGCCAGTCTGGATGAGTGTTCAATCAGGGTTTCTACTCCGCCTCTGTCAAGGGGCAGGAGGCC
>QIHJ01000369.1 GCA_003229065.1 Candidatus Dadabacteria bacterium | reverse complement strand
ATGTAATTTGAGATTATGTTGCCGGCTTGACGTATGGATATGTATCATAAACTGAGGGCAGAAACCAGCGGTAATCAAAAAGGGTTAAGCAAAACGCCCCTATTGACCCCTTCTGCTCAAATTTAGTACTATACCCTCAGAAAGCTCATCTTTCTTATGCTTTTCCATGTACATAAGCTCATCCGCCTCGACTATGAGCCTGTCAATTGAACTTGGATTCTCAGGGTCATAAACCGCGATTCCGAAACTGAGCGAAATCTTGTACAGTCGTTTTTGTTTTGAGTTATGAGCCTCTATATTTTTCACAAGCCGCATCCTGATAGCCTCGATCGCGTTTAACTTCGTATCGGTAGTAAGCACCACAAACTCGTCTCCGCTTACCCTGGCTATTAAGTCCGACTTACGGAAGGTATCATTAATTACTTCTGCCGTATCAATTAGGGCCATATCCCCTTCTTTGTGCCCGTAAGCATCGTTTATCTGCTTTAGACCGTCCAGATCAATGAGGTCCATTCCTGTCGGCAGTCTTAATGTGGTGCTCGGCAAAGGACATAAAACCTCTACGGTTATAGAGGCTGGTGAGATCATCCGTTATGCTCAAGCTCCTTAGGCTCTCTTCCATTTTTTTGCGCGCAGTGACGTCTCTTGAATTAATTATGACGCCCGTTTCACCGGATTCCGGTGGATAAGATTTACCGAACGATTCGAGAGTAATCCAGTAACCGTCTTTATGCCTGAATCTGAATTCCGCAGAATAGGACATGTCCTGATCGAAGTTCTCATCGCCGATCTTTTGAATTCCCCGTGCAAATATCTCGACTACCGCCGGCAGGTCTTCGGGATGAATAAATTCAAATGCCTTCCTGCCGAGCAAATCCTGATCTTCATATCCGAGCACACGCTTATGGGAGGGGCTTACGTACTGCATTGTCCCGTCTATCTCCAAAATCGCTATGAGGTCTACCGCGTTTTCGATGAGGAGCCTGAACCTTTCTTCAGTTCTTTTAAGCTTATCATCAACTTTCTTGCGCTCAATCGCATATCTTATCGATCGCACCAAAAGACTGCTGTCAAGATTGCTCTTCATCAGGTAGTCCTGAGCACCCATCTGAACCGCTTTTATGGCAACCTGCTCATCTTCCGTACCCGTAAGCACTATTATCGGAACTTCTGTAGAGCCGTGAATTCTTATTATTTTATCAATATTACCGCTATCCGGAAGATCGAGATCAAGGAGTACGAGATCCATTCCACCGTCCAGTAGCCTTTCATAGCCTTTAGAAAAGGTCTCGTGGTGCTCTACATCCATAAGATTGGAGGATTTATCGCTAATAATCCTCTTTATCAACCGGGCGTAGTCGGGGTTATCTTCGATCAACAGTATATTTATATTACTTTCAATATCCATATCCTTGTCCTTAACCAAATTTTACTACATCTGATTACTAATATCCATAAACCACTGCAGTTCCTGAGCAGCTATACGTTCATATTCGAAAGGACTACGTATTGCAAGTGTATCATCGGGTTTTACTGTCCCGGGGTTTTACTGTCCCGCAAGAGCGGCTCTGCGTGCGTCCCTTCATCTTATGTACGCATGCATTGGCAAATTTAGATTCAATAGATAGATTTTTTATCACTTCAGTCCGTAACCCTTGCTCTTTTATGATATAAAAACAGCCATAAAAATTTAAAGCGCCGTTTATCTATCAACTGCGAATGTAATCCTTATAACACTCTATAATACAAAAACCATGCCACTATACGGACATACAAGCTCGCCGAGCCTAACTTGCATCGATTATTCAAGTTATTTGACTCGTACCAAATAGGAATAGAAATACATGAACAGCCAATGACAAAAATTGTCAGTTGTGCAATAATTGAAACAGACAAAATTGGGACCGGAAGCCAAATAGATACGCTATTGTTTGAATTAGATAAGTTTAAGTGTAGTATGCCGATTTGACATAAACTGAGAAAAATTGTAGTCCATGCGTTTTTATAATCAGGAAGTTATGTTAGTACAGATGTTTTTATGGTAATGTGTTGTAGATTCAAATAGGAGAACAACAATGCTCGAGTCCATAAATATGCAGGAAATCGCAAACACTTATCTATACCCATGGGGTACAAAGATCGCGTTATCAATACTTATTTTTATTATCGGAATATACGTCTCAAAGATACTGGTAAAAATACTTAAAAAAGCCCTAAATAATGCCGGTATAGAGAATATTCTCGTAAATTTCATAAGCTCGATTGTCAACTGGCTGCTGCTTCTATTTGTAATAATCGCTGCTTTAAGCCAGCTCGGCATCAACACAAACTCTCTGATTGCGCTAATCGGCGCGGCAGGGCTGGCGATAGGGCTTGCGCTTCAGGACTCGCTTAAAAACTTTGCCTCCGGCGTAATGCTCATAACTTTCAGACCGTTTAAAGAAGGAGATTTTGTAGAAGCTGCAGGGACTACGGGCACAGTGGAAAAGATCACAATATTCAGCTCTACTCTGAGAACCCCGGACAACAAGGAGGTCATCGTTCCGAACGGTCCGATCTACTCGGAGGTAATAATCAATTACTCCGCAAGGGAAAACAGACGGGTGGATATGGTATTCGGTATCGGCTACGGGGATGATATTAAAAAGGCCAAAGAGCTCATCGAGAAGATTATCGGTGAAGACCCCCGCATACTCAAAAATCCTGAACCGCTTGTCGCGGTCGGAGAGCTTGCGGACAGCAGTGTAAACTTTGAAGTGCGCCCCTGGGTAAAAACGGGAGACTACTGGGACGTCAAGTTTGATATCACAGAGAAGATAAAGCTTTCCTTTGACGAAAACGGCATCTCGATCCCATTCCCGCAGATGGATGTCCACGTAGACAGGAACAAATAAACATTATGCCCGCTATAAAAGAGACAAAACATCAGATGGTACAGTTCGTGTTCCCTGAGCACGCCAACACGCAGGGAACGCTTTACGGCGGGAGGCTCATGGACTGGATCATGCTCGCCGGAACAATAAATACATCACGCGTTGCTAAGGGAATTACGGTACTTGGGGCTACGGATAGCATAGATTTTTTAAATCCCGTCAAAGTGGGAGAAATAGTAGTGCTTGACAGCTGGATCGAGCACATCGGCTCGAGCTCGCTTGAGGTAGGAGTCACAGTTCACGCGGAAAACCCCGAGAGCGGGGAGAGGAAGCTTGCGACATTCTCACATATGGCTTTTATTGCTGTCGATAGAGACGGAAAACCCAGGGAATTGAATGAAAAAATAATTCCCGCTGACGACCGGGAAATGTCGTTATATACCGCCGCTCAAAGTAGAAAAGAGAGCAGGCTCTCTCAGGTAGCCAAGAGGGGCGATCAGGCAAAAAATACTATCGACGAGACTGAGATTGTGAGGAAGCACCTTGAGACAACGAGGGTCGTGCTCCCGGAGGACAGTTTCTACGGGAATTTCATGTCCGTTGGCAAGCTCATGCTTTCAGTAGACGAAACAGCGGCAATTCTAGCAATGAGGTTCGTAAAGGGCGTTATAGTTACAGGCTCTCTTGACAACCTATATTTCTACTCGCCGATTAAGGTCGGGGACATAATTATATTCAAAGCTGGTATCACTTATGTGGGCAACACATCGCTTGAGGTAGGGATCAAAGTACTAGCAGAAAACATTATGACAGGCGAGCAGAGACACACATGCACGGCGTTTCTTAGCTTTGTACATTTAAACGACGATGGTGCGCCCAAAGCAACACCCGAATTTGCGCCTGAAACTCCGGAAGAAAAAAGGCTTTGGAAAAAGGCCGAGGCAAGGAGAGCAGAGAGAAACCAGAGGGTGAAAAGGATAAGGGAAACCGATCTGTATCTATAAAAAGGCATTCGCCTTTTGAAGGTTCTGTGTTACGCTAAAACTTTAAGAGAAATGCCGGATGAGAGGACATGAAGAGATTAAATCACATAACCGCATTAGTGCTTGGCGTGATTATATTGTGCGTTTTTTCTTATGGAGTCGGCAGTGCTGCGGAGACGGATGCCGTGGAGGGGGGGGGACCTCAGAAAAAGACGGAGAAGAAGTATCTATCCGATGACGGCATAGTCCACCTTCAGCGGGAGATGGACATCGTAGATCTCATTAAAGCGGTCAGTGAAATAAACGAGGAAATCTATCTGATCGGAAATGATATAAAACCAAAAGAAGTAAGTATTATTACTCCTGAAGCCGGATTGCAAAAAGAAGAAGTCCTCAGATTGTTTGAAATTATACTGAGCATAAACGGGCTTACGGTAGTGAAAACCCAAGGTATCAACAAGGTGGTATATTCGGTGGATATAAAGCAGCAAAACACACCTGTTGAGAGCGGGGACTAATTGCCCCCTCCCTCTCTTGTATAATCGCGGAATACACACTGTAGCATCAATACACACGAGTGAAATTAAGATAAATCTTTAAGCCGGGGCATAACCTCCTCTACAAGGAGCCTCATTGAGCGCGCCCATTTATCCTTGGGCTTCCACTCGTGCCCCATAACGAGCAAGACTCCGAAGCCGCCGACGTGGTTGTAAAGCCCCCTTATCTGCTCCGCTACGTACTCCGGGCTTCCGGCAATCCAGAGATTATCCAACATATAGTCGATGGTCACATCTGAATCCGGCATTGATTTATCGGTCTTGAATATATCCAGATTACCTCTTATTTTAGGGATCATCTTGAAGAAATAATCTGTAAAATCACGGGCCAAGGTGCCCTCTTTCACATCTCTCCTGGCTTCTTCAGTGGTTTCGGCCACGTATATATCCCTTGCGATCCTCCACTTAGAGCGATCGGGAGACAGCCCTTTGCTCTTTGCGCCCTCTTCTACCGAAGCCCAATGTGAATTCAATATATCCCTTGTCACAAAGTTAATGCTCATCGGTATCCAGCCGTTGGCCCCGGCTATTCTGAGTGTGCCCGAGCTTTCTGTAATACCGGCAACGGCTATGGGGGGATGGGGCTTTTGATAGGGCTTCGTATGTACGCCGAGACCCACATCATCCTGGGGCTCGGGAACAGTGAAACTCCACCTCGAGTTTGAGTACTTGCCGGGTTTGGGGTTATCCCAGAGATTGAGTATAAAATCGAGAGACTCGTTCGTAAGAACCCTCTGCTCACCGGTCGTGGGATCAATACCGAACGCCTCGAAGTCCCCTATGAAGCTCCCGGCCCCTATACCCCAGTAGAAGCGGCCCTTAGCCAGGTGGTCGAGTACCGCTATCCGGTGGGCTAGCACGAATGGGTCGTGATCGGGCAGACAAGATACTCCCGTGCCGAGTATTATCTGCTCGGTAAGAGGGATAGCGTTTGCTATGAAAAGATCGGGGGCGGGAATGTTTTCCCAGCCCGCCGTGAAATGCTCGCCGATCCAGGCCTCTTTGAACCCGAGCTCATCCAGGATTATTATTTGCTCCAGATCCTCTTCCATGGTCTCGGAGAGGTCTCTGCCCGAAGGGTGAAGGGGCATTGTGAAATAGCCTATTTCCAATTCTCGCTCCGCATGTATATATCTATGGTCGGTAATGGATATTAACACATATTGACCTTATCCTCAAAATCAAATACCGCTCAACGGCGCACGAATAAGACCCAATAACCGGAGTTTTGATTCCCTGATATTATTAGCGTATAATCTTGCATCCTGATTTGAGTCCCTAATACTATGGTAATGATTTCTAACCGCGCTGTGAGCGCAATAAGAGAGTTCCTGAAGCTTGAGTCCGCAAGCGGGATTATACTCGTAGGGGCGGCGCTCCTGGCCCTTATAGTAAATAACTCTCCGCTCTCCGCTCTGTACGATCTGCTGCTAGAGACGCCTGTCGAAATACGCGTGGGGGCGCTCCAACTGGCCAAGCCACTCCTCCTTTGGATTAA
>QIHJ01000104.1 GCA_003229065.1 Candidatus Dadabacteria bacterium | reverse complement strand
TTTGCGGGTAAAAAAGTCGGATAGGTGAATCGCTTATTCTAGAGTGGATTACCGTTAATAATTCAGATTGACTACCATTAATTTTAGCTCCGTCATCTCTTCTATCGCATAGCGGATTCCTTCCTTACCGACCCCGGAATCCTTGACGCCGCCGTAGGGCATATTCTCAACTCTGAAGCTCGGGTAATCGTTTACCACGACGCCTCCCACCTGAAGCGACTCGTAAGCCTTAAATGCCCTCTTCATATCTTTTGTGAACACACCGGCTTGCAGACCATAACGTGTATTATTGGCCTGTTCCAGAGCTTGGTCAAAATCACTGTATTTTTCGACTTGAACCACTGGACCGAATACCTCACTGCAGGAAACATTGGCGTCAGGAGGAACGTCTGTTAATATAGCGGGCTCGATTAGTCTTCCTTCCCGGCTGCCGCCGGTTATGAGCTTCGCGCCCTTATCCAGCGCTTCATCTATCCATGACATGATTCTGTCCGCCGAATGATCGTCGATGACCGGGCCTACGTCCGTGTCTTCGAGCATCGGGTCGCCGAGCTTTAGCGCCTTCGTGGCAGCTACGAATTTATCCATGAACTCATCGAATATCTTTTCGTGGACGAACATCCTCTGTACCGATATACAGCTCTGCCCGGCCTGATAAAATGCTCCCCAGGCGTTTCTCTCCGCTGCGAAATCCATATCGGGCGGGTCTTCGTCCACGATTACAGCCGCGTTTCCCCCAAGCTCGAGAGTTACTTTTTTCTTCGAGTACTTTTTCATAAGTTCCCATCCCACCTCATCGCTCCCTGTAAACGAAACCTTCTTTATACGCGGGTCATCCATTACAGGTTCTATCGATGCTCCCGGTAGGGGTAGAATGTTAAGCGCGCCGGGGGGTAACCCCGACTCCGTTACTACCTCTCCCAGCATGAGAGCCGATATCGGGGTCTGCGACGCGGGCTTAAGGAGCATCGTGTTTCCGCATGCGATTGCCGGAGCCACTTTATGCGCTACCAAATTTAAGGGGAAATTAAACGGGGATATTCCCAAAATTACTCCGAGCGGGAACCGTCTGGTAATTCCGAACATCCCTTCGTTCCCGGGTACCGTGTCGATCGGTATTAGCTCGCCTTCACCGAATTTGTTGGTTTCTTCAGAAGCTATTGAAAATGTTGTTATAGCGCGGTCTACTTCAACCCGTGCGGTCTTAAGCGGTTTTCCTCCTTCCTGTACGAGAGCTTTTGCGAATTCTTCTTTTCTCTTTTCTATTCCCCGGGCGATTTCTCCGAGTATTCTTCTTCTAAGATACGAGGGGCTCCTACTCGTCTTAGTATACGCTTTCTCTGCGAAATTTACGGATTCAAGAGCCGTATTAAGGTCTGGAACATTTATAACGCCCACTACTTCGTCGTTATAAGGGCTCTTTATCTCTTTCTTCGTCTCGCTTTTAAGCCATTTACCGTCTATCAGAAAACCGTATTCATCGTGCATGGTTGCTTACTCACTTGTGGAAAATCCCTAGGGCTCCAGAATATCGAGCCTCGCTTCTTTTTCGATTAGACCTTTCTCGTGCGCCCTATTAAATAAATATTCGAGTGCGGCTTTTCCCTTCTCTCCGAGATCAATAGTGAATTCATTCACGTACATAAGGACGAATTTCTCCCCGACCTCCTCTTCCATTCCCCTACCGTACTCCATTGCATATTCAAGGGCTTCCTCCTTATGGGCGAGGCCGTACTCTATACTCTCCTTATGGACTCTCAATATCTCCCTCTGAAGCTCCTCGTCGATATCACGCCTCACGACATTTAATCCGAGCGGTAGGGGTAAATCCGTCTCTTTAGCCCAGAGCTCGCCAAGGTCGAGGTAAATATGAAGCCCGGCCTCCTTGTAAGTTAGCTGACCCTCGTGGATCAGAAGCCCCGTCTCTATATCACCGTTTACAACGGCGGGCATAATTTCGTCAAACGCCATCTCTACTGGTATGAAGCCGTCCTCAAAAATACTCAGAAGTAAGAAGGCAGAGGTAAGCTTGCCCGGGACCCCAATTTTTTTACCCTCGAGTGTATCGATAGGCTCTTTTGACACCACTATGGGGCCGTACCCTTCGCCCATACTTGCCCCGCACGACATTATCCTGTAGGTGTCCTGTACCGACAGGTATCCGTGTGCAGATATCGCGGTCACCTCAAGCTCTGCGTTTTGTGCACGCTTATTAAGTGACTGTATGTCCTCGATTACGTGCTCGAATTGGATTCGATCCGAAGTAACTTTATCTTTCGCTATCGCGTAAAACATAAAAGCGTCGTCCGCATCCGGGCTGTGTCCGAGTTTCATATTCAGTTTGCTCACAGTATATTCTCCTAACTATCTATTAATTTTTATGTGGAATATATATTCAGATCAGTGATTTTATCACATAAACCAAGCTCCGATAGTAGCTCGCTATATTTTATAATTCCCTTGACCCCGGCTTCTCCCAAGTCATATTTGATCCTTTGGCTTACATATGTATAACAAATTTCCTCACTAAGTCCGGTTTCCCGGGAGCCGATCGTTGCAATCTTTCTCAGATTCGAGAGCCCGTATGCTTTTGAGCCGCTGAGCGCTTCCAGATTCCTTCCCAACGCGACACCCTCGTTTACGGCGAAAACAGCGTACACGAACGGAAGTCCTGTGTGCTCGGTCCATATTTCCCCCAGATCGTACACCCTGTAACCTTCGGGAGGATTGTACATATATTTCAGGCCCGCGTCCCCTATCAGCATACCTCCGTCAACGCCGTTTAAAAAACCCTCACTCAAATTACTTGTCTCATACTTTCTGGGCTCATAGACCGGAGAGAGCTTATTGAACATTTCGAGAATTATCCTGAGGAGTGCCGTAGAGCTCTGAGACCTCTTATCCACCGCAACTTTTCCCATGCTGCCGATATCGCCCTTACTAAGGAGTATAACGCTGTCCACTTTTCCGCAGGATGATATGGAGATATCCGGCACGACGGCGTAGCTCTTTCTCCCGAGCAGCTCCGCTACCGGGATCAGAGCCAGGTCCAATTCCCTCTCGTAAAGTTTCACGGACAACTCCGCAGGGGGTGTCGCTACGAGCTCATAATCGTTTTCTATTATATTTTCCTCAATAGCGTACGTAAGCGGTTTTGAGTTCAGAAAAGACACCGTACCCAGTCTAAGCAATGTGTTCACCCGTGTATTCCATTAGTGTTTTATTGGATTAAGCAGATAGATAATACTATTAGGCTACCTGACTATCTTGTACTTAAAACGAGATCATATCACCCTGCCATCTCCTAGGCAGGAATATTTTTTCATATACCCAGATTGCGTATAAATCGGTCATCCCGGCTATAAAATCACAGACCGAGCGCTCTATCTCCTCACCCTGTCTGGGGCTCTTTTTGTAGAGTGTCCAGAACTCCTCTTCGTTCTCGCAAAAATATTCGTAGAGCTCTTTAATTACTTTCTGGGCCTTTAAGAAATTATCTTTTATCTTTTCATTCATATACACGGTGTTAAACAGATAGCTCCTTAACTCAACCATCGCGTGCTCGACTTCGGGGCTGGCAGAGATTCTGTTCCCGCCGTTCTTAAGAGTCTCGCTAATTATATCGGTAACCATGGTGTTTATTCTTTCAGAGTTAGATTTTCCGAGCGCATCTATAAATTCCTTGGGCAGGTCGTCATACGTTATGATTCCCGCTCTGATAGAATCGTCCAGGTCGTGATTGGCGTAAGCCACAAGGTCCGAGATCCTGACCACCTGTCCCTCCAGGGTCTCCGGGCGGTATTTTGGATTATCCAGCTTGCCCATCCCCTTTGAATGCTTTGCTATGCCGTCACGTACCTCATGGGTGAGGTTCAGTCCCCGCCCTCCCTTCTCGAGCACGTCCACTACCCTCAGGCTGTGTATTACATGCTTGAACCCGCCGGGGAATATATCGTTCAGCGCCTCCTCCCCCGCGTGGCCAAACGGTGTATGCCCGAGATCATGCCCGAGCGCGATTGCCTCTGTTAAGTCTTCGTTTAGCCGGAGCGCCCGGGATATGGTTCTGGCTATCTGCGAGACTTCGATCACGTGAGTGAGTCTCGTTCTGTAGTGGTCGTCCGTGGGTGAGAGAAACACCTGTGTTTTGTGTTTCATTCTCCTGAAGGATTTTGAATGGATAATCCTGTCTCTGTCCCTTTGGAAGTCGGTTCGTATGGAGCACTTCTCCTCCGGGGTTACCCTTCCTTTGGTGTCGGCGCTCAGGCACGCGCCCCGAGATAGCGTCTTTCTTTCGATCTCTTCAGTCTGCTCTCTAATGCTCATAGAATAGTCCCGTTATATCCTTACCGAGATTCCCCTTTCTCTCATATAATCCTTAGCCTCGCCTATCGTATACTCGCCGTAGTGAAAGATCGATGCTACGAGCACTGCGTCCGCTTCCCCGTCTTTCACTCCATCTGCCAGATGCCCTAGGTTGCCGGCGCCCCCCGAGGCTATAATCGGAATACTGAGGCTCCTGGACGCCGCTCTTGTAAGCGGCAGATCATAACCGGATTTAGTACCGTCCTTGTCCATACTGGTAAGTAGTATTTCTCCCGCGCCGTTTTCTTCCATTTTTTGCGCCCACTCTAAAGCGTCTATCCCTGTCGGGTTTCTACCCCCGTGCGTATATACTTCCCATCTGTTTTTGCTAATGCCTCTAGCGTCGATTGCTACCACTATGCACTGGCTTCCGAATCTGTCCGCTGCCTCAGTTACGAAACCGGGGTTCTTAACCGCAGCCGTATTTATCGATACCTTATCGGCTCCTGCTAAAAGGAGATTCCTAATATCCTCAAGCGTCCTTACCCCCCCGCCTACTGTGAGCGGCACGAATACCTGCCCGGCAGTGCGCTCCACGACGTCGATCATGGTGTTTCTCTCTTCGTGCGATGCTGTGATATCCAGGAAGCACAACTCGTCCGCCCCTTCGTCACTGTACTTCTTTGCTATCTCTACCGGGTCCCCTGCGTCTCTCAGATTGACGAAGTTCACTCCCTTCACGACCCTGCCGTCCTTTACGTCCAGGCATGGAATTATTCTCTTTGAAAGCATTATGAGTACCTTTCTATAGCCTCTCTAAGCTCTATAGTCCCTGTGTATAAAGACTTACCCAAAATAGCGCCCGCAAGTCCGAGCCCCTCGATAGTAGCGAGCTTATCCAAATCCTCGGTCGAGGCTATGCCGCCCGAGGCTATGACCGGAATTGGTGAAGCGCTTATAAATTCACGGACCTGATTGAGGTTTATGCCCTCCATCGTGCCGTCCCGGTCAATATTCGTATTTAATATTACGCTTACTCCGATTTCTTTAAACTCCTTAAGCACAGCCGAGCTGTCGGCGTCTATCACCTCTGTCCAGCCTTTTACGGCGATTTTCCCGTTTTTTGT
>QIHJ01000027.1 GCA_003229065.1 Candidatus Dadabacteria bacterium | reverse complement strand
TATAAAATCGGACGGTATCGATCTGAGCCCCCTCATAGCTTTTAACGAGGAGCTTAAAACTATAGACGGGAAATTAATTATCGACCTGACTGCATCGGGGAGCGGAATGGATCCGAATGTAAACGGTAAGATAGAGGTTAAAGACGTAAGTTTTAATATGTACTCTCTTGCCAATAAGGTTCGGATACCAGAGGCTGTTTTTGAAATGAGCGGGAAGCAAGGAAAACTCCATCCTCTTACAATAAAGACCGAAGAAGGGGAAGGCACGATTGAGGGCAGTGTGGATTTCCGCACCCTCAAGTACACCGCTAAGGGGGTGCTGGCCGGTCTCATGGTCAGGACTACCCCTACTGAGGCTACGGCAAAAATTGATGGGCGGATTGACGTTAAAGGGGAAATGTTAAACGCTCTCATCACAGGGGATATAACTGCCCGCGATATTGAGGTGGTTGTTCCCGATAAGCCCGTTAAGCTCGTAGAGAATATAAAGTTCGTAAACCAAAGAGAAGCAGAGCGCGAGGAGTTTATCTATACCGGTAAAGGTGAAATAGATAATTTCATAGAATATGTGGAAATGGAGCTGAATATAGATATTCCCAAAGACTCGTGGGTTAAAGGAAGCGGGGCGAATATCGAAGTCGAAGGTAAGATTGAAATCAATAAGAAATTAAAAGAGCCCTATATCGTGACCGGAAATATAGATGTAGTTAGGGGGGATTATCAATTCATGGGTAAGCTCTTTGTCATCCAGGGCGGCACCGTGAGCTTCAGGGGCAAGGAAATAATCAATCCCTTTATTGATGTCAGGGCGCTCTACGAGATATCGAGAATCGAAGTGTATATAAACATAACGGGTACTGCTGAAAAACCTAAGATTAAGCTCTCGAGCAACCCTCCTCTTGAGGAGAACGAAATAGTTTCATATTTAGTTTTCGGGACCTCTTCCGATACGCTCGGGACGGATGACCGGGTGGCTTTTCAGGAAAAGGCCGGGGAGTTCTTGGGCGCTATGGCGGTGGATGAGATCCGGGACATGTTCGGGGACCAGTTCGCGGTGGACATTCTTACGATAAAAGGCGGCCAGACCGGGTTTGGTGAAACCGGCATAGAGGTAGGCAAATACGTCACAGAAGACCTCTATGTAGGGTATGAGCGCTATTCTTACGAGCGTTTTTTCTATCAAAGATATTTCTTCAGCCCCGGGGTGCAGTCATCCATCATAACCGCCAATAGAGCGGTAATAGAATATAGAATCTTTGATTTCTTAACCGTTGAAAGCAAGATAGGGGACGAAACGGGCGCAGATCTCTTTTTTAATTTTGACTATTAAGAATTGCATGTAGTCATCCATTTTTGAGAAGTTTTCTGATTCCTCTTACGGCCTGCATTATCCTCTTTTCATTCTCCACGAGCGCAAGTCTTAAGAACCCCTCTCCGTAATTGCCGAACCCTACGCCGGGTGATACCGCCACCTTGGCTTCCTCAATAAGGAGTTTAGAGAACTCAAGCGACCCCAGATGTTTAAACTCCTCGGGTATTTCCGCCCATACGAACATAGTGCCTTTGGGTTTGGGTATATTCCAGCCAGCTCTGCAGAGCCCTTCGACCAGCCTGTCGCGGCGGAGCTTATAGAGGTCTCGTATCTCATCCACACAGTCCTGAGGGCCGTTTAGGGCTGAAATGGCCGCAACCTGAATAGGTGTGAATATACCGTAGTCCATGTAGCTTTTAATCCTCTTAAGCGCGGCCACGATCTTGGGGTTCCCGACCATAAATCCCACACGCCAGCCCGGCATGTTGTAACTTTTCGATAGAGAGTAGAACTCTACCCCCACTTCTTTTGCACCCGGCACTTGTAGGAAGCTGGGTGCTTTATAGTCGTCGAAACAGAGCTCGGCATATGCGAAATCGTGCACTACTATAAGCCCCGTCTCCTTTGCGAGCTCGTATATGTCCTTAAAAAAGTCCAAATCCACGGTATGAGTCGTAGGGTTGTTCGGAAAAGATATCATCAGCACCTTGGGCTTGGGCCAGACTTCTTTTACGGCCTTTTCGATTGACTCTATCAGCTCCGGGCCCCCGGTTAAAGGGACGCTCTGGACGTCTCCCCTCGCTATAATTACCGAATACAGGTGTATCGGGTATGCGGGGTTCGGGACTATAACCATGTCTCCCGGTGAAAGAATCGAGAGCATAAGATGCGATATTCCCTCTTTTGAGCCTATAGTGACTACAGCCTCTGTTTCAGGGTCAAGCTCCACACCGTGCTTTCTCTTATACCAGTCGCATATTGCGAGCCTGAGTTTGGGAATGCCCGCAGAAACAGAGTAGCGGTGCGCCCTCGGGTCCTCAGATGCTTCTACGAGCTTCTTTACTATGTGCCCGGGTGTGGGTTGGTCCGGGTTGCCCATGCCCAAGTCGATAATATCCTCTCCCCGGGCCCGGGCCCTGTACTTTAACTCGTTTACTATGTTGAACACATAGGGAGGGAGTCTTCTAATGAGTGAAAAGTCTTCAGGCGTCTGCTGCATAGTATATCCTTGTGCTTACGTCTAATTGCCTTTTGGGTAATTGTATGCGAATCCTTGACAATCTCAAGGAATCTAAGTGAGAATACCTATGGGGACTGGTAACGATGAGCAAAATATTTATATCGGCAACCGCTATACTGTTTTTATTACTACCGCTGTCTGCATTCTCAGATGAAGTATATCCGCAATACGGAAACGCCTCCTGGTACGGGAAATCTCTCCACGGGAAAAAGACCGCGAGTGGAGAGCTTTTCGATAAACACTCCTTTACCGGTGCCCACAAAAGCCTTCCCTTCGGCACACTGGTAAGGGTTAAGAATTTGAGAAACGGGAAGGAAGTAATTATTACGGTAAATGACAGGGGGCCATTCGTGAGGGGGCGTGTTATCGATATTTCCCGTGCGGCTGCCAACATTATAGGGATCATAAGCAGGGGTGTCACAAGGGTAAGGGTCGATATCATTTCAATGCCCGGGGGGGTCGATATCATTTCAATGCCCGGGGGTTAAGTATGTATCACCGTCTATAAACGTCATTCTTTAGAAATTGGCTTCCTTGTGTTAAATTTCTTTACATGCGGATAAAGGTACTACTGCTATTGATAGTCCTTCCCGTGTTTTTCTCCTGTGGGAAAAAGGATGTCGATTATACCGATGTGTATGAAGGCAGCGGCCAAGAAAGGCCGTATGTAACTGATGAGCAAACGCAAATCGGTATTGCTTCTTGGTATGGAATCGAGGAGCACAATAATTATGCCGCAAGCGGAGAGAGGTTCAGTAAGTTCGCCTATACAGCGGCTCATAAGAGTCTCCCTATGGGTACGGTCGTACGCGTTACCAATCTTGAAAACGGACGGGACGTGGTAGTCAAGATAAACGACAGGGGGCCTTTTGTCGGGGACCGCATTATTGACCTATCGCATGCGCCCGCCAAAGCGATCGGCATGATACGCAAAGGTACGGTCAAGGTAAAAGTAGAGGTAATGTCTACGCCCTCTTCAAGGGGGGGAAGTTATTTTGACGCCCATTATACCGTACAAGTGGGGTCATACAGGGAAAGGGCTTCCGCTATGAATGTTAAAAGGAAACTGGGCATAGAGTATGACGAAGTGAGGGTCGAGACTGTGAAAGTCGGGGGGGATGATTACCACAGGGTCAGGGTCGGCAGATATTCCAGTGAAAGAGACGCCCGGAGGGCAGCTTCTAATCTCAGAAGACTCGGCTACGGGGGAAACGTAATACTCGAATAATGTTTTCGTTACGGTTTTCCGCTATTGACCCTGCGGAATGCAGGCCCTGAAAGCAAGTAAACGTAGGAAATTGTTGAGTTTTCCAATGAACAATCTAATCTTAAATTAAATATCACACCGATTCAGGAGTATTCCATATGAACCGATATGTAAAATCGCACGGGCTTGGGAATGACTATTTCGTTATGGACGCATCGGATCTAACGTTCGATCTGAGCCCCGCGATCATAAAGCTCCTATGCGACAGGAACTACGGTATTGGGTCTGACGGTATACTTCTGTTGGTCCCCTCGGATGGAACCGACTTCGGTCTCAGGATATTAAACCCGGACGGAAGCGAAGCCGAGAAAAGCGGTAACGGGCTCAGGATTTTCGCTAAATATCTCTACGAGCACGGCCATGCCCACAGCCAAGCGTTTACCATCGATACCCCGGGCGGCATCGTTACTGCGGAGCTTGAAGTAATAGACGGGCGAGTGCCTTTTGTTACGGTAGAAATGGGAGAAGCGACCTTCAGAAGCACCCTTATACCTGTATCCGGAGAAGACAGGGAAGTGGTCGGCGAGGAGCTCAGGGTCGAAGGGGAAATACTGAAGTTCACGGCGGTTTCTGTCGGCAATCCCCACTGCGTTGTATTTCTGGACGAGCTCGATGAAGGTTATATAAAGCTCGTAGGTCCGTTAATCGAGAACCATGAAATGTTTCCTAACCGCATTAATGTTCAGTTCGCAAAGCCGCTCTCCAGGGACAGGGTCGAGATTCTAATCTGGGAAAGGGGTGCCGGTTACACGCTCGCATCGGGCAGCAGCTCGTGCGCCGTGGCTTCAGCCTGCGTAAAGAACGGTCTCACAGAGCGCAGTGTAACCATATCTATGCCGGGAGGAGAGCTCGAAATCGAGATCAGAGAGGATTGGTCGATCAAGATGAGGGGCGCTGTGGAAGAGGTCGCAGCGGGTTCTCTCAGCGAAGATATGCTAGAAAGGATTAAAGCCCTCTCGTAATATGCGCTCCTTAATCTCAAAGTATTCATTCTCAAAATCTTGTGTGAAATTTATAAGCCATGAGTAAGCTGCTCTTAACCTCAGACACGGTACTCCCGATTTCTTCACAGCCTCTTAAAGAAGCAGCAGTCTATATTGAAGACGGTGTTATTAAGGATTTGGGTAAAACATCAAAGCTCATGAGGGATTACAAGGGAGTAAAGACTCTTGAGCTCGGAAGCGGTATTCTCCTGCCCGGATTTATAAACGCCCATGTTCACCTCGAGCTCGGATGGATCAAGGAGAAAATAGGGGTATTTCAGGGGTTTACTGGCTGGCTCAAGCAAATTATCAGAGCAAAGAGAGAGCCGATAGCAGAAAATATCATTGAGTCTTCAGTTAAACAGGGAATAAAGACGCTAATATCAAGTGGCGTCACTACTGTAGGTGAAATTTCCTCTTACGGCGGCATCGACAAGCCGATTCTCAAAAGCTCGGGATTAAGAACAGTGCTCTTTAGAGAGGTACTGGACTCAAAGGCACAAACATGTGACTTTAGTAATTTTGAAACCGGGCACTTATTCGAAGAGAGGCTCTTCCCGCATTCTCCTTACTCATGCAGACCTGAGCTTCTAAAGAAGGTACTCGAATCCCACATACAAAATAAAATACCCCTTGGTATTCATCTTGCGGAAAGCCCCCATGAAATGGATTTTGTACGAGGTAAAGAGAACGCGATTGAGCGTACGATATTCCCGATTATCGATAAAGAACCTTTTTCGAGAAATATGGCTGATACTCCCTTCTCATATCTTGATGAAATGGAGTTTTTTGACGGGTCCGGGGTTACAACCGTGCATATGGTTCAGGTAAGGCCAGAAGAAGTCAACGGGATACAAAATAAAAATGTGGGCATTGTTCTTTGCCCTAGGAGCAATTTATTTCTACAAGTAGGTATCCCTCCCCTGGAGCTTTACCATAAGATTGATAGGCTCGGTCTTGGGACCGACGGGCTTTCGAGTAACTATAACCTGGACTATTTTGAAGAGATCAGGTCGCTTCACCTCCTGATGTCTTTGTCATTAGGGAAAAACGCCGCAAGTAAATCTGTTTACTGCGCGACCCTGGGCGGAGCGAGGGCGTTGTACCTCGAAGACAAGACCGGCAGCATCGAAAAAGGTAAGGAGGCCGATCTCATATTTCTTAACTCCGGTAATCGTTCGAATGACCCTTATTTATCCGTAATATCGTCTACAAACGAGAACCTGGACATGGTAATGGTCCGGGGCAATATTCTCTATTCCCGGATAGGATCCAAATCATATAGTTGAAATGACCGATATTTGCAAAACCCTCTTTGTCTACGGCACTCTTCAGAAGGGTGAGGAGAGGTGTCGCTATCTGAGTGATTGTCACCTGCTCCGGACTATTGAAGTTCCCGGAAGTCTCTATGATACGGGCAATGGCTATCCGGCTGCGCTTTTTGACGAGCAATCTGATCAGACAATTTCAGGCGAGCTTTATTTAATGCGTGATCCCGGGGGGAAATTAAAGGAGCTTGACCTGGTTGAGCAGGTGGCATCGGGCTTATTCCAAAGAGTTCTGTTAAAGCACTGCGGTATGGAATTTTTCAGTTACCAGGCGGGACCTTCCCTTAAAGATAGAACCAATGACGAGCACCCCATCGAAGACGGTTGCTGGAGACGATATTCTTCCCTTGCAGAGGGCAACCCGGCCGTATTCGCGCTCAATTTCGAAACACTTCAGAAAAAGGTTTATAAAGAGCCGGCGTCAGCACAATCGGATGACCAGATATATATAAAAGGAGACTTGCCTATACTCGTCACGGCTCCTCATGCTACGGCTCATGTCCGTTTGGGAAAGTTAAAGCGTCAGGAGTTCTTCACCGGGGCGCTCGCCGCCTTACTGCATAACTCTACGGGTTGTCATGCGCTATATACAAATAGCCTCTCAGAAGTAGACCCTAATTACTATGACGACGCGTCGTTTAAGAGGAAGCTCTCAGAAATTACCGATGGATCGAATTTCAAGTTCTTAATAGACTTACACGGCACAGGGCTCGGACGGAGTGCCGATATATTCCCCGGCACAGGTGAGGCAAGGGAGTATCTTCTCGGGAATGAGCATTATTTCAATGCACTCCTTAATTCTGCAAAATCTTTCGGCATAAGTATTGGCGGCGAAGACGTCTTTCCGGCCGTAAAGCAGATGACGGTTACAAAATACGCGGCCAGGAAGCTCGGCGTTCCTTCAATGCAGCTTGAGATAGTACGGGAGCGCAGAAACCCCGAATCTTCACCAGAGGGTTTTGAAAAACTAGTACAATTTATGACGGACTTTATAACTCAGCTGTCCCTCAGCTGATCGGCCAATATCAGGCTTATCTGTTTAGTCTGTCTTCCGGTAAAATGCTCTATCTGATGCTCACACGAAAAGCCCGATACTGCAATTACAGTATCGTAAGCCGTCTCTTTAACCTTTGGAAAGAGCCTGTCCTGCCCGATTGCCCGCGATATGCCGTAATGCTCGCTCTCGTATCCGAAGCTACCCGCCATACCGCAGCAGCCGGCTCCGCTCACCTCGGCACCGCAGCCTGAAAGTGATAAGAGCTTAAGCGCTGCCTTGTCTCCGATCATCGAGCGCTCGTGGCAGTGGCCGTGATAAAGAACCCTCGGGCCTTTATCTTTCCATTTCATTTCGAGTCCTTCTTTCCTATGTAATCCGTATAAAAACTCAGCGAGCAGATAGCTGTTTTCAGCTAAGGAAATCGCGTATTCATCTTGTGGGAGGAGGTAAATGTACTCGTCCCTGAAAGCAAGCATACAGCTAGGCTCTGTGCCGACTACGGGTATTCCTTCACTTACGTAAGGGAGTAGTGTCGAGACGTTCTTCCAGGCAAGCTCCCGCGCCTCTTCCACCATTCCCTCACTCAGCATAGGCCTCCCGCAGCATACCCTCTTCTCCTCGATAATTACTTGAAATCCCGCTGCTTCCAGCAGTCTGACCGCAGCCTTTCCGACTTCGGGCGTGTAATACGTAACCCAGGTATCATGAAAATAAACGACCTTCTTCCCGTTCCCATTAATAGCTCTGCGGTTCCTGTTATTAAACCATGTGATGAAATCTTCTCTGGATAGTAATGGCAGTGAGCGCTCAGGGGCGATTCCAATCCGGGAAGATATTAATTTTGTTATGGGATTATCAATTATTAGATTCGATAAGGAAGGCGCATTGGAGGAAAATTTACTTACGTCGTGGATGCGTCCTAAGATTCGGCGTCTTAATGGAAGCCCGTGTGATTTATTGTAATGAGCCAGGAATTCAAGCTTCATCTTGGCAGCGTCCACACTAGAGGGGCATTCGGTTTTACAAGCCTTACAGGAAATACACAGATCATAAACCCCTTGCATCTCGCGGCTCGTAAGCGCGTCTTGGGGTAATTTCCCCGACAGCACAGCGCCGAGCGCGTTAGCCCTTGCTCTGGTTGTGTCTTTCTCGTCATGGGTTGCCTTATATGACGGGCACATTATGCCTTCGTCTAACTTTCTGCATACCCCCTGACCGTTGCACATCCCGACCGCACGGTCAAACCCCTTATCCGAGGACCAGTCCAGATAAGTCCTTATTCCCCTTATCTGATATCCCTCACCGTAGCGCATATTGTCTGTTGGCGAGAGGGGTTCTACGACTTTTCCGGGATTCAATCTTGCTTCGGGGTCAAACGCCGCCTTAAGCTCCTTCATGACTCCGTATATCTCTTTTCCGAACAAAC
>QIHJ01000393.1 GCA_003229065.1 Candidatus Dadabacteria bacterium | reverse complement strand
ACGAGCTTATAGGGATACTCGTTGAGACCTGCACAGGCTCGACAGGGCGAGTGCTCTATCCAACGCCCACATTTTCGATGTACGGTCTTACGGCAAAGGCAATGGGCGCTGAAGTTATTGAAGTGCCCTTAGACCATAATTTTGATATCGATCTTGAGAGCACTCTCGCAATAATAGAAAATTCAGACCCTGATCTGATATTTCTTGCCTCCCCCAATAACCCGACAGGGAATGTTTATTCAGAGGACAAGATTAAAAGCATAATTGAGACGGCAGAGGGGATTGTTGTGGTTGATGAGGCATATTCTGATTTCAGCGGGTATACGTTTATGCCCCAACTTGTGAAGAGCGAGAACCTCGTAATCATGAGGACGCTCTCTAAAGTAGGGTTTGCGGGGCTGAGGCTCGGGATGCTGTACGCAAACCCCGATCTAGTGAGGGAGCTTAATAAGGTGCGTTACCCATACAATATAAATTCTTTAAGCCAGGCGGCGGCAGAGCTGGTGCTCGAAAACCACCAATTCGTATCCGAGAACATACAGCTAATCGTGAAGGAGAGGGACAGGGTGTTCGGTGAGCTGAAACCACTTCAGGGAATCGAGCTATTTCCCAGTAATGCAAACTTTATTCTATTCAGGGTAGGGGACGCAGACCGTGTGTTTCGCGAGCTTGTGGATAGGGACATACTGATCAGAAACTTTAATAAGCCCGGTAGGCTGGAGCACTGTATGCGGGTAACTATAGGAACACCTGAAGAAAATAACGCTTTTATTGAAGCTCTAGGAGATATTCTTTCCTCTTAGTTTGTCAGAAGCGGCGAATCCGACCCAGAAAATCAGGCAGGCTATAGGAAAAACGTCTCCAATTTTAGTGTAGAGAGTTTTCTCTCCATCCATAATACCTACTTCACCTATTAGATTAGTCTGAACGAATATGTCCGTTTTGGATACCACTCTTCCCACAGGGTCGATGATAGCGCTGATTCCGGTGTTTGTCGACCGGAGTAAGTATCTTCTGGTCTCGACCGCTCTGGGGATGGAAACTACTAGATGTTGGTAAGGCGCTGTAGTCCTGCCGAACCACGCGTCGTTTGTTATATTGACTATAAGATTTGCACCTTTGTCTACGAATTGTCTGCTGAATGAGGGGATTATGTCTTCATAGCAAATAATGGGGGCGATCTTTATGTTCTTTTCTTTTATTTCAAATAGCACGAGCTCACTGCCCGGAGTAAAATCACCAGATGCGGGGCTAAAATTTTTGATAGAGGGTATGTATTTTGATAATGGAAGATACTCTCCGAAAAGAAGAAGCTTTATCTTGTGGTAACGCCCGAGAATAAGGCTGTCTGAGTCGGTCAGAAACGCGGTGTTGTATTTTATCAGATTCTCGTCCGTGAGTATTTCCGCGTCGGGGCCTTTAGGAGTATAGGACATGCCTCCTACAAGGAAATATTTCCCTTCGATATTCGGGACACCTGCCTCATCTCTTACAAAGAGATAATCGGAATCGTTTGAAAACCAAGCTTGAAGTGCGGTCTCGGGCCATATAATGAGATCGACTGAATGAAGCTCCTGTGACATCTCTTTATGCCGGTCGGTTACTATTTCTTCTAGGTTCTCTGTCTTCTGAAGAAAGTCGAAGTTGGCCTGTACCATGCCGACCTTTAGCTTTTGGGCCTGAGCTACCTCGCTGTCAACCTCGCTTATCCTGAATTGTCCGTACAGAAGCGTGGCTGCTATAAGGGCAATTGATAGCGCAACCTCGGCAGTTGGCTTTGGTGATTTCTCGATTACGCTCTTAATAACTCTCATAACGGACAAATTTACGATAACGATAATAAAGCTAAGAGCGTATACGCCGAACAGATCAAATATCTGAATCACGCCGATATAGTCGGTAAGCGCGTTTGAAATACCGTAAGGGAACAGGAACGGAAAAAAGTACTCAACAGTCGTCCAGACAGACGCAACTAGTATCACCGCCAGTAACCCCGATTTTTTAAAGAAGCGGAGCCTCGAGCTTATATATGAAAACAGCCCGAAGGAAAGCCCTGCGTATGCGCTCAAGAGGGCTATAAATAAGAAACTAATAACGATCGGGAAGCCGCCGAACCTGCCTAGGGTGCCTACGAGCCAGTACGTGCCGATAAAGTTTGCTAACAGGCCTGCCAAAAGACCAAGCTTGAATGAGTCGCCGGCTGATTTTTTTTCAATAGCCCAAAATAGCGGTACGAGCAGAACGAACGATAGGATCCCGGTGTAGGGGATCATGAAAGTGAGCGGGTATATAACGCCGGTGAGGGCGCTGAGCGCCAAGTCGTGCTTTTTTATAGTGGACATTGAGCGTAAAAGATACCTAAGCCCAACTGTATGTAAAAGATTAGTGCATGTGAAGGATTAGTCTAAGCAAGGGAGCGCTGCGAACACTTAAGCTTTTTTCTTTCTCGGCATTTTCTTTCCGCCCGAGGTGTTGTCTCGGGTTTCTCCGGAGGCGTAAATCATGTAGAGCTTGAGCGCGCCCGCTATAATTAATAAGATAGCTGTAACCTGGGCTACTGACATATTTGGAATTGGGCTAGGTGTGGTGCTTCTTACGAACTCTATAAAGAACCTCTCAGCGCCCGCTATAATCAGGTAAATGGAGAAGAGCCAGCCAGCGGCCCTTGGTAAAGTCCTGATTCTCCATATGAACAGGAACGCTATGAACATTATGATTATTTCATAGAGCTGTGTCGGGTGTACGGGTATATCTGTCGGAGGTAGTCCCTTAGGGAATGCCATAGCCCATGGGAGGTTGGACGGGACGCCATAATCGTCCCCTACGAGGAGGCAGCCCACTCTTCCTATGGAGTAAGCAAGGGCAAGAGCAGGAGAGGCCATGTCTCCAATTACCCACATGCTTATCTTGTTTCTGTACGCCATTGTCCAGACAAGAACAATCGCTCCGATAAATCCGCCGTAAAATGTAAGCCCACCTCTTGATAGAAGGTGGGTTAGGGGGTCGCTTAATATTTCGGATAACGGTACGTTTTCAAATATATATAGAACTTTTGCCCCTGCGATGCCTCCAATCATAGCGGCGAGAAACATATTGCTTATGAGCTTGTCATCGAGATTCTTTCTTTTGGCCTCGGACATTATTAGCCAGTAGCCTACGATGAAGCAGACGGCTATCATAAGGCCGAAAGATGAGATAGTGAACCCGCCAACGCTTATTATTTCAGGATACATTTATTTGTCCTCTTGATCGTTAGACGCAGATGCGGCTCGATCGATCTCCTTTTTGAGTTTAGCGTTCTTCAATACGAAGTATATCAGGAGTACAAAAAGTAGTCCCGAGAATATTAGCTGTATTATAAATCCGCTAAATAATGTTTGCATAATACCTCCATTGCTTCCTTATAATTTGTACGCTGGTTTATATAAGTCAAGAATTGGGCGGTTTAAAGAACGATAATGCCCGGCAATAACTTAATAAACTTTAACACAATATACTTGAAGTGGTAATGAAAAGAGGGTAGATTCCTTTATGCTCTCCTCCCCGGTTTTGGTACTAAATCGGTACTTTGTTCCCATCACCATTACGAGTGTTAAAAGGGCTTTCCTTATGCTTTACAGCGGTGTCGCGAAAGCCGTAGGGAGTGATTATGAGACATTTGATTTTGAGTCCTGGGCGGATGTAGCTGCACTCAGAGAACACCAAGACGTAATCAGGACCGTAAACACCACTATAATAACCCCCAGAGTGGTACTGCTCGTAAGATACGAGGGGTTCGTCAGGAAAGAAGCCAAGTTTAACCGTATCAACATTTTCAGGAGAGACGGGGGAATATGTCAGTATTGCAGGAATAAGTTCTCAAGATCAGAGCTTACGATCGACCACGTGGTGCCCCGTTCCCAGGGTGGTAAGAGTGTCTGGGACAATGTGGTGTGCTGCTGTATTGATTGTAACAGAAAGAAAGGCGGCAGGACCCCCATACAGTCCAGAATGAAATTGAACCGAAAGCCCAAGAAGCCGCTCTGGGACCCGTTCTCAAACATCTATATCAGAGCTGTAAGATATAAGGAGTGGGAGCCGTTTTTGAATTTCGTGGATATTTCCTACTGGAACGTCGAGCTTGAGGAGTAAGCTTAGCGTATTATTTTAAGTTCGGATTTTATTTATACTGGTTTTTTCTGTTCCCATTAGCTAGATTTATTCCCAATACCACTTGATTAACAAATCAACTTACATTGTCGGAGGGTATATGGTTTACAGGATATTCTTTCTTGCCTTAAGTCTATTTATAACTTATTCGGGTATTGCCTATTCGCAGATTAAGCTCCCCGATATTACGGGGCCGATAGTACAGAAGCTTCCGGTGCATATTGCCGAGCTTTCGAGTGTGGGTCCGCCTGAGCAAGCGGCGCAGGAGTTTGCCCGGGTGCTCGGAAACGATCTTCAGAACGCAGCCCTTTTTGACGTGAGCTCGGGCGTTTCAATCTCAGGTGATATAAACAACATTGGATTTCAGTCATATTTCGACGCTGGAGCAGATTACCTGGTAGCGGGTCAGTATCAGGCGAGCGGGGGCCGGATAAAATTTGCAGTAAGGCTCTTTAACGTTAAAGAAGAACGGGCGATACTCGGGAGATCGTATGAGGCCACGCCCGGCAAAGTGAGGGAGGCTGCCCATAGGTTCGCCGACCTCGTAATGAAGCAGATAACAGGGAAACAAGGTTTCTTTACATCGAAGATCGCATATGTTCAGGGGGGGAGAAGTAAGAGAAACCTATTTATATCGGACTATGACGGTTTCAATATAAGGCAGCTTACGAGACACAGCTCTCTTATTATGTCTCCCCATTGCTCGCCCTCAGGGGATAAGATCGTATTTAACTCGGATAAAGTATGGGACCAGGATTTATATGTGATTACGTTTGGCTCCGGCGTTAAGGAAACAAGGCTAACAAAGGCGTTTAAGCTCGAGCAGAGCGCGGCGTGGTCTCCTAGCGGCAGGCAGCTTGCCTTTAGCGCGAACGGTGATATTTACGTATCGGGTGCAAACGGCAAAGGGGCGGTAAACCTTACCAGGAACGGCTCAATCGATGTCTCGCCTACATGGTCTCCTGACGGGGGCATGATAGCGTTTGTATCGGACCGCTCGGGCTCACCCCAGATATACGTCATGACGGCAAGCGGCAGGGGATTGAGAAAAATAACCTCGGGCGGGTACAGCACCGATCCTGATTGGTCACCGAGCAGGGAAGTGAACAAGATCGCATTTGTTAAGGTAGAAGGTGGAGCAAATGTATACACAATAAATCCCGACGGCTCGGGTCAGGAGAGGCTGACCTCGGCCTCAGGCAGAAACGAGAACCCAGCCTGGTCGCCCGACGGCCATTATATCGCTTTCAGCTCTTCAAGGTCCGGCGCTAAAGACCTCTATATAATGTATTTAAACGGCCAGAACCAGAGGAAGCTCGGAAAGAGCGGAGGGAAATCGTTTCCTACTTGGTGTAAATAATAACGCCCGGCAGATAGTTAATTGGGGAGTCTTGTGGTGAAACCC
>QIHJ01000330.1 GCA_003229065.1 Candidatus Dadabacteria bacterium | reverse complement strand
GGTCGGGCTCCTGGGTGCGGCGCTTTACGATCCTGTCTGGACTAGCGCGGTGCGGGACTGGGTTGACGTAGCGATCGCAGTTGTCGGGTTCGTGCTCTTAATGACACGGCGGGTTTCCCCGATTATAGTTGTAATTTGGTGCGTTCTGGCAAGTATTCTGGGTACATTGTTGTTATAAAACGAAGGAGAATGGATAATGACGAACGGACAGAGGTTGAGGGAAATCCTAAAGGGACCCGGGATATTGGTGCTCCCGGGCGTGTACGACTGCGTAAGCGCGAAGATTGCCGAAAAGACCGGGTTTGAGGTGCTGTTTACAAGCGGTTTCGGAATATCCGCATCCTTACTCGGGAAGCCCGACTTCGGGTTTGTTACCGCGACTGAGATGCTCGAGTCCATAGGACGCATCGTACAGTCTGTGGACGTGCCCGTAGTGGCTGACATAGACACGGGCTATGGGAACCCCTTAAACGTCATAATGACCGTTGAAGACGCTGTACGGGCAGGCGCCGCAGGGATAATATTGGAAGATCAGGAGTGGCCTAAAAAGTGCGGCCACTTCGAGGGTAAGCGGGTAATAGCGCTTGAGGAGGGTGTGGAGAAGATATTTGCCGCGTGCGAAGCGGCGGGAGAAAGCGGTCTTGTGATTATCGGGCGCACGGACGCTAACGCTGTCAACGGGCTTCCAGACGCGATAAAAAGAGGCTGGGCATATTATGAGGCCGGGGCGGATATAGTGTTTATCGAGGCGCCTAAATCATCCGGAGAGTTAAAAGAGATAGGAAGCGCTTTCCCGGACGTGCCGCTATTTGCCAACATGGTCGAGGGTGGTAGGACGCCGATATTAAGCACCGAGGAGCTTGAAGAGCTTGGCTATCAAATAGTGGTCTATCCCCTTACCGGACTCTTTTCGGCTACTTACGCTCTTAAGGCTTCGCTTTCCCATTTGAGGGAAAAGGGGACTACCGAGGGTTACGGCGATATGGTCGGTTTTTCTGAGTTTGAGGATGTGGTCGATGTGCCTGAGTACCGGAATATTGAGAGGAAGTTCTCTGTACCGGAAAAATAGTAAGATATCGGTAGGAGTCATAGTCCCAATAGTGTGCCTAGGTCGAGAGGATTGCCGTTTAATAGTATTTGACCCGGTTTATACTCAGCATTGAGTACGTATCTGTCTCCTTCCAAAACTAGTATGTTCTGCGAGGTTAGCTCCCCTATGTCGTTCCCTGTGCGCTCCAGGGCTAGCTTGTCGATCTCTTCATCGGACATCGGGGCAAGCGCTCCGTTTTTGATCTCGTCCTGTATCTCTTCAGTATTAAACCCATGCATCGCGTCTTCAAGGAGAGTTTTAGTAACGGAAAGCTCCGCATTGGCGGTGATCGCGGCAAGCAGAAATAAAGGGTTTAAGGCCAGATCAGGGTCAGTGAGCCCGGTGCCGTCAATCGCTATAAAGAGATTCCCCCTTAGGTCCCCTTCGCCTGTTTCAATAATCAGATCAGATATCTCAAGCTCCGGAGATTTTCTTACTAATTCAGGCAGAACTCCCATAAGCTCGGCAAGATATTCATTTGATTCTTCCTGGTCCTCCTGCTCAGGCTGGTCCCTGGCTTCTTTCAGAATTCTTTGAATATTCTTCCACGATGACTTGTCAATATTTCGGAGCGCAAACTTGTATCCGCCCGGCCCGTATGTGAGCTCTCCTACGGTGATCTCTTCAACCCCGAGTCTGTGTACGCTTGTAAGGGTGCCGGCCAGGTCTTCAATCGAGCCTTCAAAACTAATGTTCTTAACCCTAAGGTCGTCAAACGCGCCCGTCTCTTTGTCTCTACTGCTTACCGAAATTGCTTCTACGTTGAACGAACCGGTTCCAAGCGGGAGATAATACTCATCACCCTCATATCTGATATCCGATTCCACGTTTATTCCGTTAAGTGTAAGTTGTAAATCCTCTGATTTAATAGCCAGCCCGGTAGATTCAATAGATGTGACCATATCCTTGAATCCGGGCTCGAATTTGATTGTTCCCTTAAGCCCGCTCCAAGTGAAATATTCATCGTCTTCGCTGAGCTTAGACTCTACTCCGGGCATGTTTATTTCAGTCGTTCCGCCTCCGTTTAATGAGAGCACCGTTGTATGAATAAGGGGCGGTAGTCCCCGTATTAAATCTTCGTATTCGGAGTCCGGAGTAGGAATTAGCGCTGCTTTTGAATCTATTACAGCCAAAACCGGTAGCGGTGATACCTGACCTTTAAAAAGAGGATCGAGCGGTATCGGGCCATGATATATAGTATCTTCATCATGAATCTTGAATATCTCGCCTTCACTTCCCGTGACTGCGAAAGTGGTTTGGGCTTTCGAGCTGAGCCAGCCGCGTTTGTAGCTCTCATCGACTACAGTGATATTCTCGGCTTCTGAGAAGCTTTTAATCAATTTTTCGTATTCTTTTTCCGTATTCATTCCGAACCAGTAAGGCAGCGCTAAGAAGATGCCTAGGATGACCAGCATTATTATAAATACGACTCGCATATTGCCTCTCTTTAGCTTTATGTAGTGATTGTATTATAATGCGGTTTAGTGGTTACTTAAAGAGCTTTATTTAGATTGTGAGTGAGTCGTGACAAATCCTTACAGGTTGTTTTCAATGTCTTTTAGGAACTCGCCGAGAATTTCTTCAAGCGCCTGGTTCCAGCCCAGCATGAGTGCGTTGGGGTCTTTTGAAGATATGGGTTTCTCAATACTGTAAGTGTTGCTTGTAACTACGATAGGCTCGTCCGTATCGTCTGTGAGTTTAAGCAAAAAGAACTGTATTTCCATTACGGCCGAAGGGGTGGAGCTGTTTCTGTAATCACCGTATAGTTTTACTACGTTGCCCTCAATTACGTAATTGGGGAAGGCCTGGCTCAGCTGGCCTAAAACATCTTCGAATTCCCCGGAAGCTACGAACCACCTGGTTACGGCTTCCGTTATCAGGGCTCCGGGAGGTCTGAAGAACTGGTTATAGAAATCCGAATGGAACTTGAATTCTCCGGTTCTGTAGATGAACTCGAGACCCTGGCTCCCGGGTGAAACGCTTAGCCTCTTTACCCCGAGTATTGTGTCTTTAACCGGAGTGCCGGCGTGTCCGCTGTAACTGACTTCGAACTGATAATAAGCCCTTTCGGGATACGGTTTGTCTATGTTTGCGCATCCGGCGCCAAATAATATTACGAACATTATTAGGATAAAGCGTATCATTGTGATTTCTCCTCCTTGTCCCCCTCAAGCTCTTCGATGAAACGGGGCGGCGGATTGCCGAACAGCACCCATGACGGGTAGTTCTTCACCGTTGTCATGAACTCTCTTAAGTCTTCTGATATCCGTTCTAGATTATCGAGTGTGATCTTGACGTTGTGTTCTCTGTTCTGTATCAGTCTGTTTGCTCGGACGAGGGTCTTTCTGAGCTCCCCCGTGGTCTCTGATATATTCGTTATAGTTGTTTTCACCTCTTTACTCTTGAGTATCTTGTCGAGCTCTGAAGTCGTGTTGTTGAGCGTCTTAAGGAGTTTCTGGAGGTCTTCGCTCACCTTTTCGATCTTGGCCTCTTTCACGGTTTTATTGAGCGTAACCACAAGCTCCTCTACGTTGTCTGAAATCTCCTTGAAGTTAATACTCTGAATGGTCTCGGTGAGCTTTTCTATGGTCTGAGTGATGAGAGTGATCGTGCCCGGGGCCGAGGGTATGTAGATATATTCGGGCTTCCAGTCTATCGGAAGCGCCGGATAGCGCGCGCCGTCTAAATATACTGCGTTTAGAAACGCAAGGCCCGTAACGCCCTGGGACGCCAGCTGGAGCCTGAGGCCTTTTTTTATCATCTCTTCAAGGTTCTTCTTCCTCTGCTCATCATCCAGGTAAGTGAAGTTCTTATTCCGAGTTATTCTCCTTTCAGGGTATGTTTCAGCTCTGACAAGCACGTAATGGTAGTCGGTCTTATATTCGTTGAATACAAACCCGAGCTCGGTTACGTTGCCGATCTTCACGCCCTGGAACTTAAGAGGAGAACCAACGCTCAAGCCCTCGACCGATTGATCGAAATATGTCTCAAGCACATACTTCTTTTCAAAGAACTTACCGCCGCCGAATATTATTATAGCCACGGCAAGCACCAGTGTGCCGAGTATGACAAAGAGGCCGATCTTAAAATAATTAGGTTTTTCGCTCATATTAGTTTTCTATTGCTTTATTAATTTCCCGGCATCGCTGTACTAACTTTATTCCTGCTCTCTCTCATGAACTACATTCACTCGCGGCCCCCAGCCGGATCGTGCTTCGTACTCCCGCCCGTCCCCAGCTCCTCATCCGTCTTACGCATGAAGAACTTCTGCACTACCGGAATTGTGGAGTTATCTCTCAGGTACTCCGGCCTCCCCTGTGCTATTATACCTTTTGTGCTCTTATCTAGCATAATAACCCTGTCGGCGATATTGTAAATACTATTTAACTCATGAGTAACAATTACAAACGTTATGCCCAGACTCTTAGAGAGCTGATTGATAAGCTGATCGAGCTCTGCAGAAGTGATCGGGTCGAGCCCCGCAGAGGGTTCGTCAAGGAACAGTATGTCCGGGTCAAGCGACATGGCCCTTGCAAGCGCGGCCCGCTTTATCATACCGCCGCTGAGCTCTGCCGGCATTTTATTTTCAGATCCCGTAAGGCCTACCAAATTGAGCTTCATCCTGGCGACAAGGTCCATTGTTTCATTACTTAAATCGGTATATTCCTCGAGCGGAAGCATGACGTTTTCAATCACGGTCATCGAGCCGAAGAGCGCTCCCAACTGATATGCGACTCCAATGCTTTTTAAAATCTCGATCCTTTGCACTCCGTATGCCGAGCCGATGTCTTGCCCCTGGATCAATATCCTGCCCTTTGCAGGTCTGAAGAGTCCGATCATGTGTTTTAGCAGAGTGGTTTTCCCGCAACCGGAGCCGCCCAATATAATAAACTTTTCTCCCCTATAAACGTCAAACGTTATATTGTCTATTACTACCGTCTCGCCGTACGCGGCAGTGAAGTCCACCACATTTATTATCTTTTCTAGGTTTTTTGTCTTTTCCTGTGTCTCAGCCATGTTATATGCCCAATATGTAATATATAACCCCGAAAATTCCATCTACCAATATCATTAGCACTATCCCTATCACAACAGCTTTAGTGGCCGCGTCCCCCACGGCTGAAGGCCCTCTGGTAGCCCTCATTCCCGCAAGACATCCCACGCCCGCAATCAAAAACGCAAAGAAAAGGGTCTTAAATAGCCCAGAGAGTAAAAGTCCGTAAGTAGCGGCAGTAGTGATCTGGTTAAGAAAAGTCTGGACAGTAAACCCTAGCGACAGCATCACAACAAGAGCTCCCAAGAGCCCGAACAGGTTGCCGAATACCGTGAGAAGCGGGAGCATGTAGATTGCCGATATAACTTTGGGGATTACCAGAAACGGTACGGGATCTAGTCCCATGGTATCGAGCGCATCAAGCTCCTCGTTAACCTTCATCGTCCCGAGCTCCGCGGCAAACGCAGAGCCGGAGCGGC
>QIHJ01000250.1 GCA_003229065.1 Candidatus Dadabacteria bacterium | reverse complement strand
TGACCAGAAATAAAACTGTAATTAGAACTAATGTTCTTGATATAATACTATAGGTCATCTTTTTTTCCTCCTTAAAGTATAAATACTGAGTCATATTATACTATGTATTGAAAGTAATTCCAAGTATTGAAAGTAATTCCAAGATTTTCAGCTGCTCTTCGGTCATGCAGCATCTAACAAACCCTCTTTTGATACTCCTCTTCCTCCTGCATTGCTGTGCGGTATCCATGTACTGAATGCAGGTAATAGGGAGCAGTATTTAGGGTGAATTAATGCCAAGCTCGATATATACAATTTCAGTGTCTAAAACTTTAAAAAGAATACATAGAACCGGGAGGGTATAGAAACCTGCAAGAGGGGGAGCATTCTTGCCCCCCCCCAATTATGGTTTTCTATCTGTGATTAAGTCTTAGCCTTCTAGTATGAAGGTAATTCTCAGGTGAATTCTGTATTCGGCGATTTGTCCGTCTTCACCGATCGAAGCGTTCATCTTCGTGACCTCGAGTCCGGTCAGGCCGCGGAGTGTTTGTTTCGCTCTATCCATAGCGTTTTTGGTTGCATCGTCCCAAGACGTTTCCGATGATCCGATAATCTCTGTTATTCTTGCTACAGCCATAGTGTAAACCTCCTTGTGTATTTTTCCTTCTTTCTATTACTATAATAAAAATAATGAAAAAAAGTCAAGGTAAATCTCACTTGGAGTGATCAAATATGCACAAAAAATTTAAAATCATGCTATAATCAATGTCTGCAAAAAATCTAAATGATAAAAATATTGCAAAGAATGCAGCCAGGAGATAGAGATGCCTATAGATTTTGAACTCACTGAAGAACAGCAAATGTTCATAGATACGATAAGGGATTTTGGATAAGGGATTTTGGGGAGAACGAGATTGCTCCCCTGGTGGAAGATGCAGAGGCCAATGAGAAATTTCCCGTGGAGATTTTTCCCAAGCTCGGCGAGATGGGGTTCCTCGGGATATCCATGCCGGAAGAATACGGCGGCGTGGGTCTGGACAAAGTGACGGAGTGCATATTCGCGGAAGAGATGGGGCGGATAAACGCGGGTATAGCCATGTGTATAAACGCGCACACCAGTTTGTCCATGGTACCTATTGAAAAGTTCGGGACCGACGCGCAGAAGGAAAAATATCTTATCCCCGGTATAGAGGGCAAGATAATAGGCGCTCTCGGGCTCACAGAGCCTGACGCAGGCTCGGACGCCAGGGCCATACGCGCAACCGCAGTCAAAAAAGACGGTAAATACATTATTAACGGCACCAAGACCTGGATCACCAACGGCACTATGTGTGACTATGTAATCGTCGCCGCATATACGGATAAGACTAAAAAAGGCACCGGGATAAGCCTCTTTATCATAGACAGCGACGCCCCGGGGTTTACGGAAAAGAACAAGATTCACAAGCTCGGCCACCGCTCTGCCGACACCGCGGAGCTAGTGTTTGAGAACTGCGAGATACCCGAGGAGAATTTACTAGTCGGCGAAGGGGGATTCAGCGGGGCAATGTCCACACTCCTTGGCGCGCGCATTACTCACGCCGCAAAATCAGTAGGCCTGTCGCAGGCAGCATTTGAGTTCGCGCTCAACTATTCAAAAGAAAGAGAGGCTTTCGGAAGACCTATTTCCAAGTTCCAGGCTATAAGCTTCAAACTTGCCGAAATGGCGGTAAAGATAGAGACCGCGAGACTGCTCGTCTATAAAGCTGCCTGGCTCTACAGTACAGATAAGAATGCGCTTAAGGAAGCTTCTATGGCCAAGCTTTATGCATCCGGAGTCGTACAGGAAGTATGCACTGAGGCCGTTCAGGTACTCGGCGGCTATGGTTACGGCGTGGAGTTCCCGGTTGAGCGGTACTACAGGGACGCAAAGCTCGCTTCTATTACTGAAGGGACTTCCGAGATACAGCATGTTGTGATCGCCCGCGAGCTCGGGATATAGCTCAAAAAAAAATGAACATATTCTAGTAACACTGAATACGAAATAACAAATAAAAAAACGGGGAGGCACCGCTTGATGCAACCCCGTTTTTCTTTTTATATTTACTTTCTTTTATTTTCTAAGATCCGTGCACTATCTCACAAACCCATTACCATGCGGCAGTCATATCTGTAGACTCTGGGTCTCTGTTCTTTAGCCACTTGGATGAGTCATAGTGGGCAGGTGAATAGCAAAGAATCGCGCATACCATGATAAGCTGCTCCGGCGCAGACTTTGTCATTTCAGCCCTCTTTTTAATGATTTCAAATACCGGATCCGGAATCGTTACTGTTACTTCAGCCATTTTAAAAACCTCCGTTTTTTTTGAGTTTAGTCAGCGTCGCCGATACCTTTATCTTTGCGGTACTGATCGATAACCTCTCTTCTCACAGTCGGAACGAGTGTAAAGTCGTTCGGTGGTGCCCCCTCTGCCGAAGCTGCTACCTCTTCTGGGGAAAGCGGCTCTGGCTTGGTGTCAACGGCATTAACCGGATCGTTTAACTGAGAGGGCCCGAGCTTCCAATCCGTAAGGGCTTCGTCGCCGAGTCCGAATCTCTTGGTAAGCTTGTTGATCTCCTCTAGCCTTCCTGCTGTAGGTCCCGGCTCCTGGATCATCTTAAGATTCTTAAGGAGCTCTACTGTACCTGGGTCTCTCTCAAAAGGCTGACCGACTTTGGTTTTGAAGAACATCTTTTCAAAAGGAGGTCTTCCTCTGGTTCCTCCGCCGTCTAAGTTCTCAGCGGGGTATCCTACTGTCATCAGCCAGCAAAATACGTATGAAGGCGGCAAATTGAATTTCTCTTTAACGTTACGTCTTGCTCCTCCGCTCGCGCCGTTCAGACACGTACCCAGACCAAGCGATGTAGCCGCTAGGATTGAGTTTTGAAGAGCGTTACCCAAATCGATACATGCCAATCTGTGCAGAATAAAATCAGGCAGAATCGCAGGCAGCGGGAAAAGCCTGTTTACACGCTCATATTCCCAACCGTGAGCTTTATCCAAAGCACCCGTTCTCATTAGATCGTGCAGCTGCTGTCCCTGTACGTCGTATGCCGACAGGTCATAACACCAGAAAATAAGAATCGGAGCCATCTGCGTTGTAACCTGGCTCCAGTCTGAAATGAACTCCCAGATTTCAGGGTCTTCGTCCCTGTAAACAACAATCGCCCTCTGTCCGTTAAAATTACCGGCCGAGGGGGCAATCCTCGCTGCTTCAAGCATAGCCTGTACTTTCCATCTCTCGACAGGCTTGTTAGGTTCATACCATCTGATTGATCTCCTCAAACCGATTGCGTCAAAAGTATCAAGCGGTTGTACTTCGCTAGCCTGAGGCAGACCATCTATAACTAATTCACTCATTTAGGCCTCCTATGCCAATTATGATTTTTGTCCTAACCAGACAATTAAACATAATATTTAGGACTAAAAAAGTCAAGTATTTCGTAATATAAACGTATGTTTTGTGAAAATTACGAGCTGCCTAAAAAAGGGCGTTTATATCGCCTGGAATAAAAAACTTCCTCCCCGTTTTCATCAGCTCGGCGTAACCCTCTTTGGTGAGGGTTGAATAGTACTGTGATCCGGAGGTGTCTTTCACGCTAGATATCCCTTTTTCGATATCGCCCAAAGAGCTAATAAAAAGCTGTCCTCCTATTTGAGAGAGCTTGATAAAAAACCCTATAGCGGTGTCCGCGTCACTTATTTTAACCCTTTGTTGCGCGATTACATTCCCCGTATCTATACCTTCATCGACCTCGTGAATCGTCACGCCCGATTCGGTCTCGTTATTGGCAAGTACCCAGAAGTAACTGTTAAGCCCCCTGTATTTCTGAGAAAGCGCCAGGTGTATGTTAACACAGTTTAGTTTGGGTATATCGCATATCTCTTTCTTAAGAATCTGATTGAAATAGGCGCATACTATAATATCAGGCTGAAATGACTTGATCTGAGATATTGTCTCTTCAGAGTTAATATCCTTTGTCTTGATAATCGATATTTTGTGCCTCTTGCAGATTTGTCCGACCGTGAGAATTTTCTGCCTGACTCCGCAGTAAGACAATAAGATAGAAGTAGTTATTCGGACAATCGTATAAAGTGACACAAGTAACCACTGTGCAGATAGTGCTGCCCCCATTGAGCTTATGCGCTTGATGTAGTTACCGAGATTATTGTCTTTGGCAAGGATTGTATGTGATTCCACAATCGCTTGTATATTAATACCGTGATTCACCAATTGGTTCACGAAGATGGTCGAGCCTATGTGATTCCTTGTGACTAAAACCATGATGCCGGGGCCCTTGTGCATGATTATTTACTGAACAGAATAAGCCCATGATTGTCAAGTATGTATAGGGCTCTATAATGCCTTATATCCCGGAATTCTGCTAAATTCATGCAGTTTTCAATAGCTAGACAATACTTTAAGTGTATGTGTTAACTAGCTGTATTAACATATAATAGTATTACATTCGAGGGTTTGCAATCTAAACCCCTAAAATTTAAGCATGAACGGGCTTGAAGTATCGTCCAAAGTACCTATTTTAAATATAATGGGGACAGAGGCAAGCGTTTTAGTGCGATGCCGGGGCAGGAATAAAATAAGAAAGACGGAGGTAAATGACATTGAAATTTGACAAACTGACAATAAAAGCACAAGAAGCTCTGGCAGAGGCGCAGTCTCTGGCGGAGGAGAATAAAAATCAGGTAATAGACATAGCTCACCTATTGGACGCGCTCCTTATGGAAGGGGGTATCCCTGGCCAGATCATCGGCAAGATCGGGGCAAACGCCGGGGTCGTGCGCGACGTAGCCCGGAGCGCCATCGGCAAGCTGCCCAAGGTAGAGACCGATGCGGACCAGATATACCTTTCAAGGGAGCTCAGCAAAGCCTTTAAGACGGCAGAGAAGGAAGCCAAATCCTTAGGCGATGAGTACATCAGCACAGAGCATCTGCTCCTTGGCATAGCGCAGGACGCAAAGGGCGAGGTGCATAACGAGCTCAAAAGGCTCGGCATCACCAGGGACAGTATATTAAAGGTCCTTAAGGACATAAGAGGCGGGCAGAATGTTACGAGCCAGTCCCCCGAGGATACGTTGCAGTCCTTAGAGCAGTACGGTAAAGATTTTACCGAGCTTGCCCGCCAGGGGAAGATCGACCCCGTTATAGGGCGCGACGACGAGATCCGCCGCGTCATACAGGTGCTCTCAAGACGTACAAAGAACAACCCGGTGCTGATCGGTGAGCCGGGCGTGGGTAAAACCGCTATCGCCGAGGGGCTTGCGCAGAGGATAGTGAACGGAGACGTCCCAGAAGGGCTCAAGAACAAAAAACTCATTGCGCTCGATATAGCTGCGCTCGTTGCAGGGGCCAAGTACAGGGGGCAGTTCGAAGAGCGTCTCAAGGCCGTGCTTAAGGAAGTCACGGACTCTGACGGCGAGATAATACTTTTTATAGATGAGATTCATACAGTAGTAGGCGCAGGCGCCACTGAGGGCGCAATGGATGCCTCGAACATGCTCAAGCCCGCGCTCGCCCGGGGAGAGCTCCACTGTATTGGGGCCACCACGCTCGATGAGTTCAGGAAATATATAGAAAAGGACGCAGCGCTCGAAAGGCGCTTCCAGCAGGTGTTCGTTGACGAGCCTACTGTAGAAGAGACTATCACCATACTCCGTGGTCTTAAAGAGAAGTACGAGGTTCACCACGGTGTAAAGATAAAAGACGAAGCCATTATCGCGGCGGGCGTTCTCTCAAACCGCTATATTACAGGCCGCTTCCTGCCGGATAAAGCCGTCGACCTGATAGACGAAGCCGCTGCCCGCCTCAAGATGGAGATCGACTCTATGCCTACCGAGATTGACGAAGTAGAGCGGCGCATAATGCAGCTAGAGATTGAAAGAGAAGCGCTTAAGAAAGAAAAGGACGAGGCTTCAAAGGAAAAGCTCTCGGAAATAAAGAGTAACATAGCCAACCTCAAAGAAGATTCGAACACCCTTAAAGCTCAGTGGACGCGTGAGAAGGATCATATCTCGAAAATACGCAGTGCCAAGGAAGAGATTGACAAGCTCCGCTCGGACGCTGAGAAAGCCCAAAGGGGCGGTGACTTGTCTACTGCTTCTGAGCTTCTTTACGGTAAATTGCCGGAGCTTAATGAAAAGGTAGAAAAGCTCAGTAAAGAGCTAAACGAGATACAAAAAGTCAAATGCATGCTTAAAGAGGAGGTCGACGCAGACGACATAGCGGCGATCGTCTCCAGTTGGACGGGAGTGCCCGTATCTAGGCTCCTTGAAGGAGAAGTCGAGAAGCTGATACATATGGAAGACAGGCTCCACGTCCGCGTAATCGGTCAGGACGAAGCCATTCACGCCGTATCCAATGCGCTCCGCCGCTCGCGCGCCGGGCTGTCCGATCCGAACAGACCTATCGGTTCATTTTTATTTCTTGGACCTACCGGTGTAGGTAAAACAGAGCTTGCCAGGGCATTGGCAGAGTTTATGTTCGATGACGAGCATGCGATGGTCAGGATAGATATGAGTGA
>QIHJ01000178.1 GCA_003229065.1 Candidatus Dadabacteria bacterium | reverse complement strand
GAATACTTTATCAGAAAAACTCATAATAACCGTAAGAGCTTCGTCAGACCCAGGATTATCGTATCAGTCCCTATCGGTATTACAGAGGTGGAAAAGAGGGCTGTTAAAGAATCCGCCGAGGCTGCTGGAGCAAGGGAAGTTTATCTGATCGAAGAGACTATGTCCGCCGCAATCGGGGCCGGTATGCCGGTCACAGAGCCCGCGGGCAACATGGTAGTCGATATAGGTGGCGGCACGACAGGGGTCGCAGTCATATCGCTTGCAGGTATTGTGGTCAGCAAATCGATCAAGGTAGGCGGAGACAAGCTCGACGAATCCATTCTTCAGTACGTCAAGAGAAACTATAATATGCTCATTGGCGAGAGGACCGCAGAGGACGTAAAAAAGAAACTCGGAAAGGTGCTCGGTAACGGGGACGTTGGTTCTATGAACGTCAAAGGCAGAGACCTCAGAGCGGGCATTCCCCGCACTATCGAGATCACCTCTGAAGAAGTGAAAGAGGCCTTGACCGAGCCCGTAAGCCTTATTATAGAGGCCATTAAGCAAACCCTTGAAAGAACTCCCCCAGAGCTTGCTGCCGATATTGTCGACAGTGGAATAGTGCTTACCGGAGGAGGCGCATTGCTTGGCAATCTGGACGAGCTCATTAAAGAAGAAACCGGGCTTCCGGTTACAAGGGCCGACGATCCTCTGACATGCGTTGTATTCGGATCAGGCAAGGCTCTTGACGAGCTAGATCTTCTAAGAGAAGTAACCATGGCATATTCTTAGAGACCCGGATATATTTTTCTCATCAAACTAATTACGGTTGTGGGTGGCAAATGGGCTTCTTAAAACGCCGTACAATATTAGTCACGCTAATACTATTTTTTGCGTCTATCCTGCTCTTCTCTCTCTATCAGCAGGATAAAAGCACCAATAACCCGCTATCCAGGCTTGTCCTAGCCGTAACCTACTATCCTCAGAAATTTGTTTCGGCTTCTACGAACAAGGTTGTATCCGTCTGGTACAGATACCTTGATCTGGTGCATCTCAAAGAAGAGAATTTGGGACTCAGAGAAGAGATCAATAAGCTGCGTCAGGAGAGGTTCGAGCTCTATGAGGCAGAGGTGCAGAATAAGAGGCTAAAAAAACTCTTGGATTTTAAAGAAGCAAGCTCCTACCCCGTAGTGTCTGCAAACGTTATCGGCGCAAGCCCATCGATACTCCGCTCCCAGGTCGTGATAGTCGACAAGGGAACAGGCTCCGGGGTAACACAGGGTATGCCCGTTGCATCTTACGACGGCATAGTGGGAAGGATACTCGTTACAGCCTATAAGAGCTCTGAAGTGCTTCTCATCACAGACCCGGTGAGCGCCGTTGACGCCTACGTGCACAGGACCCGGGCAAGGGGCATTGTAAAAGGCACCGGAAGCGGCTGTGTAATGCAGTATATAGAAAAGAAATCAGACGTAAGCATTGGCGATAAAGTCATATCCTCGGGTAAGGACGGTTTCTTCCCCAAGGGAGTAATTATAGGGACTGTGACCGACATCGAAGCCGACGGCAGTTTTATAACCGCGAGTGTTTCGCCGCACGTGGATTTAAATTCTCTTGAAGAGGTAGTTATAATACTTAAAAACGTGGACAGCGTCGTATTAAATGAATAACCCACTCTCTATAATATTATTCGCTCTCATATCCCTGCTCTTTATTACACTTCAGACTACCCTCCTGTCTCCAAGAAATGTGGGTTATGTGTTCCCGGACTTAAATCTACTCCTAATCGTATTTCTCGGTATCTATAAGGATGTCAGGGGCAGTCTCGTCCTGGCTGCCGGTAACGGTTATCTGATGGACGTACTCTCGGGCAATTTGCCGGGGACTTTCACCATCTCGCGCCTGAGTGCCTATCTGCTTGTGAGAACGAGCTCAAACCATGTTTACCTCAAAAAGTGGATTGTTCAGGGGCTTGTAATTTTTTTGGCTACAATTTTTTCATGGACATTTATTATTTCTATATTTAGAATAAGGCAGGATACTTACTTCACTCTAACGCTGAGTGAAATTATGACACAGGCCGTAGTTAACACGATTATAGGAATTCCACTATTTTGGATGATTGCGAGGCTCCATGCAAAACTTCAAAAATAGACTCGTAATTGTAACCGTCATTCTGGGTATAGCATTCCTTGTGCTAGCCTCAAGGCTTTGGTACCTCCAGGTACTGAGAGGGGACGAGTTTGAAGAGTTCTCACTCGATAACCGAATTAGAATAGAAAGAGTCCCGGCACCCAGGGGAAGAATTCTCGACAGGTTTGGAAGAGAGCTTGTAGTCAACCGCCCCTCATTCGATGTGTATGCGCTGCCCGATGAAATTCAGGAAGTAGAGGGGCTTAGCATATCAATTGCAGAAGTGCTCGGTTTAGAGCCCTCCGTTATAGAAGAGAAATTAATCTCCGCCAAAAAAATCAGCCGTTTCATGCCCGTACTTCTGGCTAAGGACATCAACCGTGACCAGCTTGCTTATATCGAGGCCCGTAAGAGCACTCTCCCAGGTCTGATCGTAGAAGTTAACAACCTCAGAAAATACCCCCGCGGTAAGCTCGGGGCGTCGTTTCTCGGATATATAGGTAAAGTGAGCAAGGATGAGCTTAAAAAGAATCCCAAAATAAATAGTAACGACTTGGTAGGCAAAAGCGGTATAGAGAAAAATTGGCAGTCCTATCTCCGGGGAGAAGACGGATTTATACAAAACGTAACGGATGCATTGGGCAGGGGGGTGGATTCCACCTTATTTGCAAAAGACCTTACGAATAAAAAAAGCGTTTCGGGAAACGACGTAATTCTCACGGTCGATATCGATCTTCAGAGTGCGGCGGAAGAGGCGCTGGGTGAAGAGGCGGGCTCCATAGTCGCTCTCGATGTTAATACCGGAGAAGTGCTTGCGCTTGCGAGTAATCCCACTTTTAATCCCGAAGATTTCATAAAAGGTATAGACTCAAAGACCTGGACCGAGCTGATAAATGATAAATCCTATCCTCTTCTCAATCGATCGACCCAGGGGGTTTACGCCCCGGGCTCTGTGTTTAAAGTAGTCCCGGTTGTGGCGGGGCTCAGGGAAGGCGTCGTAGATCCGGATACGCTCGTAAACTGCCCCGGCCGCTACAAGCTCGGAAGAAATACGTTTAGGTGCTGGAAAAGAGACGGGCACGGCTGGGTAAATTTGAGACTCGCCGTAGTGCAGTCCTGCGACGTGTATTTTTATAAATTAGCTGAGAAACTAGGTATCGATAGATTCAGTGAATATATGAAACTGTTCGGGTTCGGCTCCCCTACAGGGATAGGTATAGAAGAGAGAGCGGGTGTTTCTCCGAGTAGGGAGTGGAAGCTTAAAAAATTCAACAAGCCGTGGTATCGAGGAGAAACCGTGATTTCGGCGATAGGGCAGGGCTACGTTGGCACGACCCCTATACAGATTGCGGTGATGACTGCCGCTGTTGCAAATGGAGGAGCAATTTTAAAGCCCAATATTGTTAGGAAGATCAAAACCAGGGAGGGTGAAACCCTGGTTCAAAACAGCGCTCAGGTAGTGGGAACGATTCCGCTCAAAGACGATATGATCGCATTCTTACAGGACGCTCTAATAGGCGTCGTCAACGACCCGGGAGGGACGGGGAGACGGGCAAGGATAGAGGGTTATACAGTTGCGGGTAAGACCGGTACCGCACAGGTCGTATCGCTCGATTACCAAAGCGATCAGAAAATTCACAAAGACCATGCCTGGTTTATATCCTATGCTCCGGCGGAGGCTCCCGAGATCGCAGTCATTGTGCTCGTAGAGCACGGCGGCAAGGGAGGCGCGGTAGCGGCTCCCCTGGCAAAGCAAATAATCGAAATATATAAAAAGCTTAAGGAGACCAGAGACTTAGATGATAATGTTTGACCGGAGACTGCTCGTTGGCTTTGGGTGGTCTCTATTCTTTATGACTATAGCTTTTTCGTGCCTTGCCCTTTTGAACCTCTACAGCGCTTCATACGAGACCGGGCTTGCTTCGTTCAAAAAACAGCTCGTTTGGGTAGGCATCGGCATAGTATCAATGATTCTCATATCCTTTATAAACTACAGGATCTTGAAGCGGTACTCCCTATACATATACGGACTCTCGATACTGCTCCTTATATACGTGCTCTTTTTCGGGAAGGATGTTTCGGGCTCATCGAGCTGGATTCAGGTCGGCTCGCTCGGGACAATACAGCCTTCCGAGTTCATTAAGATTTCTTTAATTCTTGCACTGGCGCGGTTTTATGACAATGACTTCCAGCAAGGACCGTATGGGTTTCTCGACCTTATCAAGCCCGCATGTCTGGTCGCGCTTCCTCTGGCTCTTGTAATGATGCAGCCCGATCTCGGGACCGCACTTACTATTATCCTCATATCAGGGAGTATAGTGCTTTTTATGGGCGTCAGAAAACACTCTGTCGCATTTATATTGATTGCACTGCTGGCACTTTCATATCCTGCATGGAATTTTTTTCTGAAACCCTATCAACAAGACAGGATCAAGACTTTCCTGGACCCCTCAAGAGACCCGCTCGATGCCGGTTACAACGCAATTCAGTCACAGATTGCAGTGGGCTCGGGAAGGATTATCGGAAAGGGGTTTAAGGCAGGCTCTCAGTCTCAGCTCAGGTTTATCCCCGCGCAGCAGACAGATTTCGCATTCTCCGTACTTGCCGAAGAGTGGGGCTTTCTGGGCGGGATATTCGCGCTTCTGCTCTATTTTATGATCATCCTCTGGATTCTGGACACTTCCGGGCGATCGCGTGATAAATTCTCGATGCTCGTATCTTTCGGAATAGCAGCAATGTTCTTCTGGCACGTTCTCGTGAATGTTGGTATGGTAGTCGGGCTCTTGCCGGTTACGGGAGTGCCGCTTCTGATATTCAGCTACGGAGGCTCTTCGACACTAACCGCTTTTATAGGGATCGGCATAGTGCTCGGGATCAGAATGAGGAAGTTCTCTATGTCTGCTGAGGCGATCGATCTCAGATAGTTTTACGCTTCTGGAAATCCCCGGGGGAGGGTATTCCTCCAAGGCTTTTTGATTCTTGAGACGCCCTTACGATCGAATCTGCAAGAAGCTCAGCTGCGACCGAGCCCACGGCGTTTGCGTCTGCTTTAAGCTCTCCGGTTGACACCGCGATTACAAGATCGCCGTCCGCCCCCGTATGTACGGGGTAGATCACTCTTGAAAGCCCGCTCTGAGCCATTATAGAGACTCTCTCAAGCTCGGCTCTCGATAGTTTAGCGTCTGTTGCGACCAGGGCGAGTGTAGTGTTTACGGGCTCCTCAAATTCTCTCACCACACCTCTTCTCATCAGGTTTACTGTTCCCGGGAAGCAGCTCCCTTGAGGGGAATCTCTAAGCCCCGCTATCACTTCTCCTGTTTTAGGAGATACTATATCCCCAAACGCGTTTACTACCGTGAGCACCCCTACAGTGACTCCGTTTTCAAACCTGAAGCTTCCCTGCCCGATCCCCCCCTTCGTCGCATGGCTTATGCCCAAAAGTTTCCCTATAGTCGCTCCCGTGCCCGCGCCAACGCTGCCTTCCTCTGTGTTATCATGCGTTGCACAGAGACATGCCCTGTACCCCATCTCCTTATCGGGTCTCACAGTCCCGTCTCCGAT
>QIHJ01000093.1 GCA_003229065.1 Candidatus Dadabacteria bacterium | reverse complement strand
GATGTCTGGAATTATCGCATTATCTGGTTTTTGGAAAAATTTTTCAGTGTTATTTATTCTTATAGCAATTGATTTAGCTATTTGAGCAACTTCAAGAGAATGTGTAAGTCTGTTTCGAAAAAAGTCTGACTCGAAGTATGGAAATAATTGCGTTTTTCCTTGTAATCTTCTAAAAGAAGAAGAATGAATTATGCGAGCGTAATCTCTTCTCCAATCACTTCTATAATATTCATTGTTCTGGTCAGATATAGAAGGGTTAGCTAATTTCCTTTCACAACCTGAATCAGAATAAAGTGCCATGTAATTTGCGTTGTTATATAAAGGTCTTATCGGGCTTTTTTCTTAACAACTCTAGTGGATGCAACGTGGGTTGCTCTGGATGTTTTGGCTTTAGTTTTACTAACAGCAACGCCTTTTGGTATGTACAATCTTGACATAGCCAAATCAACTGCTTGCGACATTGTCTTTTGAGCTATATGGTGTTTTTTAGCCATTTTATACCCCTTAATTAAAGTATACGCATCTATATGTGAGAAAGTCAATGAACAATCTCATCTGCATAAACAATAGGCAAAGTTTTCTCTCCACTGATAATAAGTTTTTATTTTTCAGGCACTTCAATTCATACTAACACATCTGTGGAATTTTAGAAAAGTTGTAATGTTCTGAAAAAGTTATCAGGTCCATGACATTCAAAACAAATCCCCCAGCTCATCCAGTATCTTCTGGTCCAGTCTTTTCTTTTTCTTCTTCTTTTTACTTCCCGTGCTTTGGTTTTGCTCTACTGTAGATTCCTCGGCTTCCACATCCTGTGCGTTCTCTTTCTCACTCTCCGAGAGTAGCTTATCCAGCACCTGTTTCTTAAGCTCCTCTTTTCCTTTACGGATTGTGGCGCGCTCTACCATAGTGGTCAAATAGCTCATGTCGGGCTTGGGCTTGGCGTCGGGCAGTTTGCCTGAGATCGCGAATGGAATTTCGACGAGCCCTTTGTTGCTCGTTATGTACTTTAGCTCGGGCATGTCCTCTTCCATGTCTTCTGAAAACTCCTGAGAAAGGGTGAGGAGCGACTTCATATCCACCCGGCTGTCGAGGTCTATCCAACCCCTGCCTGTGACCCTGTAGTCACTCGATGTAATCCTGAGATCGTTAGTACGCATCTTGCCCTGCTCCAAAATGAAGGAGGCTTTAAACTCCTCGAACTCCGTATCGCGCGCGCTGAACACCTGAGGGTATCTATCTCGTACCCGGGGTGAGATGAATACGGTAAGCCCCGGTATGCCGGTTATGCCCTTAAGAACCTCTTCTGCGAGATTTATGTCGAGCACGGCGCCGTCAATGATCTCTGCTTTGGCTGTCCCTTTAAGGTTGGGTTTTATCTGCTCCCATCCTTTTCCACTTCCGAATACGTTCAGATCGAGATTGGTTTTGCCTTCGATATTCTGCTCACCCTTGGGATTTCTGGAAGTAAGGAAAGTTTTCAGATCTATACCCCCGACAGTCGAAATAAGAGCGAATTCGGGCGAGGGGCCCATCGTGTAACTCGCCTTTCCGCTTATGATTCCCCCATAGGCTTTCATGCTGAAGCTGTTAACTCTTGCTTTCTGTCCTGTGAGGCTCAGATTGGACTTTAGCTCTGTGAGCTCAATGTCGGATAAGACAGCTTTTGATGAAGACACGTTTCCGCTGAAAACTGCGTCGTTGTTATTCATTCTGAGGCTGCCTTTGCTCTTAAGGTCCTTTAACACGTCGGGTCTGTTACTTTTAGAAGCTTCCTTCTTTAAATCACTCAGGTTAAGTTCGGGCGAGGATAAATCATAGCTTAAAGTGACGGGCGAGAAGCTTGTAACGGACGCGCTCAGGCGTACTTTTGATTTGCCTAAGCTAAGAGAGAGATTCTGAACCTTGGCAGAGCTGCCCGTAAAGTCAATCCTGGTATTTATGTCCTTTATCGGGCGCTTGAAATCGGGCGGGCTTACGCTCATGTTTTTCACATCGAGCGCACCGGTGATCCGAGGCGTCTGCCCCTTGCCCGACTCACCCGTGACTTTTGTGGGCAAGAGCTCGAGCTGCCCCGAGACTCCGTACTTTTTGAGAGCTGGGAATATCTCCTTCATATCTGAAAGGTTTATATTATTAGAGTTTAGCGATATATTCAGCAGGGTCGTCGTGCCCTCATTAATTTGTCCGGAGAGTGATAGTATGAGGGAGCCCAGTTTAATTTCAGTCTCGCTTAGATTGACTTTGTCATTCCCTATGTCCGCACCACTCGTTATTACAAGCGGGGTGCCGCTTGGTTTAAGGAACTTCCCGATTACCGCGAGCCTGGTAGCGGTGGCGTCCACTACCACACTGCGGAGCTTTAGATTCTCCGGCGTGCCGCTTGCTTTTCCCCGGAAGCTGATGTTGCCGTGGGAAGATAGGCTGTTGGGAATTACGTCCTTAATATATGAGAGCTGCCTGAGCTTATTCAGGTCTGCGTTTTTGAGGTCGAACTCGGCATCCATTTTAAATCTCTCTGCGCTTTTACCAAGCGGGCCCGCGCTTCCCGTGAGCTTGAAGTTGGGCCTGCTCGCCCCGAAGACCGAAGCGTCCACATCTATGTCCGTAAGCGTGAGCGCGTCCACACTGCCGCTGAATTTGAATTTCGCCTGGACCGGGCCCGAGAAATCGAGACCTTGAGGGATTATTTCTTTGAGCATGGGGAGGGACTTTTTTAGCGTGCTTACATTCAACTCCATTATGCGCGCGTCGCCTTTAAGTGAAGCGTCTCCGAAGTCCATTCCGGGACTAAGTGGGCCGAGTATGGTATCTAACAATATATTCTGGTCCCGGGCTAATACGGCGGCCTTGAGCTTCACCCCGATCTCCTTTTCAAAGCCGAGGTCTTTTATCCCAAGCTCTATCTTCCTGGCCTCAAGCTCCCTGCCGTTCTCTTCGTCAATATAAGTGACGCTGCCGTTTTTAATCTCTATATTGGAAGCGGCTATAGGTATCTCCCCTATTTGATCTTCGTTTTTACTTTTGCTTTTTTCATCTCCATTTTTTTCAGATTTCTCTCCTTTGGCTATGGTTGAGAAATTAAAATCTCCGTTTTTATTTCGTATGACAGTAACTACTGGCTCGCTCAGAATAAGCTTCCTAACTACTATCCTTTTACTGAGCAGCGGGAAGAACGCCACGTTTACCTGAATGTCTTTAGCGCTTATGAAATCACCGTCAGAGAAATCTCTGTCGTCTGATACGGAAAAGTCGCTCATCCGAATGCCGATCCCGTCCGTAAAGCCTGTCTCAACATCGCCCACGGTTACCTTTCTGCCGAGGGACTCCTCGACCCGGGTAAGTAGATATTCTTTATTCTGGTTTATGAAATAGTTCAGGTTGAGCACTGCAAGCACAACGAGAGTGACAAGAATTATGACGAGTACTCCCAGAACTACTAAGAATTTTTTCATAGGCGATTCCCCGGACATTAGTTAGTTTCGTTAGTCCGCGATATATTTCAAAAGGATAATTGATGAGAAATACGAATCAATGAATATTTTGGAATATTTTGTTAAGTAAATCCGAGTGTACTCAAGTGGTATCGGTAAACTGAGGCAGGCTATATTTATAATTTTGGGTTATTATTTATAGATGAGTGCGATTAGAGCTATTCCCGCCCCCGCTCGTAATACTTTATTGACGGCCGTACACAGGCCGGCAAAGAGCGCCCGTTGACAGGACAGACGATAAACACAGAAATCGGGGACGAGAAAGCCATGCGGAAATTCCAAAATGGCGATGCACAGAGCTTTGACGTGCTCCTTAAGCGCCACAGCGGCGGTGTGCTCCGCTTTATCATGAAGATGACTGGCGGAAGCAAGCTTCACGCCGAGGACCTGCTTCAGGAAATATTCCTAAAAGTTATAGAGAGGAAGGACCGCTACGACCCCGAGCAGAAATTTACCACCTGGCTCTACAGTATTGCCCGTAACCACTGTATCGATTACCTGAGGACAGAGAGCTACAGGCGCCACCGATCACTCGACGCTCCTTTAAGCAATGGGTCTGAAGGAGGAGCAGTAGTACTCGAAATCGTTAAGAGCGGCCAGAGGGCGCAGGATGAAGAGGCTTATGATAAAGAGCTAAAAGAGTTAATAGATATAGGCGTAAAGGGACTTAAAGAAGAGTTTAGAGAGGTATTTTTACTACGGGAAGTAGAAGGGCTTTCATTTCAGGAGATTGCGGAGATTACAGAGTCTCCTCTGGGCACTGTGAAGAGTAGGCTCCGGTACGCCTTTCAAAACCTGAGACGGGTGTTTTCAGAGTCGGGTTATTTTGAGCAGAAACAAAAAGCAAAAGAGGGAGTTTAAATAGCTATGAACTGCGAAGAATGCAGCGGGTTTCTTATCGATTATATAGAGGATATCCTCGGCCCAAAAGAGTCGGGCGCTGTAAAGGAGCACCTGGATAGCTGCCCGGACTGCTCTCTTGAGTTAGAGCACTACAGGGAGATAAGGACGGCCGCGCGTGAGGAAGCTCTACCCGAAGTATCGGCAGATACGCTCTCTTCACTTAGTGAGGCCGCGAGGGAAAATGCTTCTCTTAAGAAGCCTCCTTTTTGGAAGAAGTGGTACTATTCACCGATCCTCGTGCCGACTATAAGCGCAGCCATAGCCCTCTCGGTATGGTTCTACTACGGACAAACAGGTTTTGAAGGTGTGGATACCGTAACGAGAGAAGTGGGGGCGGTGAGAATGAGAGCGCCTGAAAAACGGGAAGGGGCATTCAGCGATAGTGGGGAAAAAGAATATTATCTTGCTTCTGAAGATAAAGACTTATCAGAGGCGGAGATAGGTACTGTTGAAGCTGACGACCAGAAGAAGCCTGCCGGGGAATCGAGAATATTGCCCGCTTCGCCTACAGAAACTCAGGCGGATACAGAGGCTCCGGATAACGCCCCCGCAAAAGGCGCGCTCCGCAAAAAAGATGTAACCGAGGAAGACCTCGTTCAATATAGGAAAGGGATATCTTCTTCGAGTGAGCTTCTTGAACAGGAATCCATGGAGGAAAATCCCGTTACGACTTCAGACGAGGGGGCATCTGAGAGCTTTTTAAGAGCGAAGAAGCCTATGCTGAGAGATTATGCTGCGGAGCTAGAGCTTGCTCAGCGCCAGCAGGCTGAGGGTAACTGCGAGGCCTCAATAACAACAAACGAGGCATTACTTAATTCATCTCCGCCTCCGCCCCAAGACGTACAAGCCGGCTCATATAAATCTCTTGGAGAGTGTTACGAGAAGACAGGGGATCTGGAGAAAGCCATATCTGCTTATAAGAACCTCAGCGAGGTCAACCCATCGCAGGAGGAATATGTAAACAAAAAATTGGAAGAAATAAAGATAGATGCTGCTTACATGAATTATGAAGGTACAGATACAGAACCCGCTAACTAATATTTCCATCATATAGCTCCCTGAGTTTTCCTGCATATTACTGTCTGAGTAAATCCCCTCAGCTTAAATCTTTCTTAACCCCCGTTCGTAATATCTCATAAATCCAGATTGAGGAGACACAGTTATGGGATTTAAAAGAAGGATCGGGTTTATAGTGAAATCTCAGTTTAATGACTGGGTGACGCGCGCAGAAGACCCGGAGAAGATATTGAATCAGGCGGTGGAGGAGATGGAAGAGGGGCTCGAGACTGCT
>QIHJ01000439.1 GCA_003229065.1 Candidatus Dadabacteria bacterium | reverse complement strand
GGGAGTGCCGATCAAAAAAAAGCTTTGACCATAGTGCTTGTGCTTACCACGTGCTTTATGTTCATAGAGGCGGGCGCCGGGTTTTACACCAACAGTCTTGCGCTCTTGTCGGATGCCGCCCATATGCTCACCGATGTATTTGCGCTGTCAGTTGCATATATCGCGATATGGATTACCCAGAGACCGGCAACCCATACCAAGACCTACGGATACTATAGAGCGGAGATAATCGGAGCTTTCTTCAACAGCCTGCTTTTATTCGCAATCTCCGTAGGGATCATGATCGAAGCGTTTAAAAGAATTCAGAACCCCCATGAAGTGAAGAGCTTAGAAATGACTATCGTTGCTGTAGTCGGCTTATGCATAAACCTTCTTGGAGCCTATATATTATATAAGTATCAAAGCGGGAACTTGAACATAAGAGGAGCGCTGTACCATGTGCTTAGCGATGCGCTGGGCTCCGTGGGAGCTATTATAGCCGGTATCATTATGATTCAGACCAAATGGTATTATGCAGACTCCATTGTCAGCATCATTGTTTCAATCTTAATAATCAGGGGGGCCTGGGTACTGTTCAGAGAATCAGTCCATATTCTTCTTGAAGGTACACCAAGGGGCTTAGATCTTAAATCGGTGCAGAGCTCAATATGCTCTTGCGAGGGAGTGATCAGCGTCCACGACCTCCACGTATGGACCCTGACGCAGGGGTTTGAATCCCTGAGCGCACATTTGGTTATAGAGGATATGCAAGGGGGAGAAAAACTGATCCGTGAAATTAAAAAAAGCCTTTTTGAAAAATTCAACATTACTCACGTTACTCTTCAGGTAGAGACTATCAACTGTGAAGAAGATAACGCTCAATGCTATGATAATATGACGGACGATCCGGTGTAGAGCTGTCTACTCGGTATCTTTAATAAGCTTTTCGGCGTAACTCTTCATATAACCCGCAATATTTTTGAGCTCGGGCTTTGACTCTATATATTTATCGAGCGCTTGAAGCACCCCCGTGTTCCGGGAAAAATCTTTAGATCGGACCGTTTTTTTAGGAGTTTCGAACACCTTCTCTATTTTCACAGTTTGTGCACTGGACAGAAGAAAGTTAGGGGACTTGTACTCTTCCCTTGAGATAAGGGCGCTTCTCCCCGCCCAGGGAAGACATAGAATCTCTACCGGGCCGCTCTTTGTTTCTACCCTAATTAGCCCGGGTTTTCTGACTATGCTTACCCCTTGTATGTCGAGGGCCGGGAATATCTCGACCGCGGACGCTCTGCCAGAAGCGCTTGGGTAATCATGGTTCCCGAGTACTATAACAACCTGCGTACCCGCTTTCTCCGTGACCTTTAACACACCCTCCTTGCAAACTCAACTTCCTCTGTCGGGCGGGGGTTCTCTCTATGTGGAATATGTCGCCTGCCATAAGAAGCACGTCAAGGGATTCCTCAATCGCCGTGTCGACAGCATGGTCTAAACACTTGAGTATATCCTCTAGTCTGGTATTTCTGCCCGTAGCCGGATTAATCCGTCCGTGGGTCTCAAGGCCGATGTGAATATCGGATAGGTGGAGGAAATTCATCTTTCTCAATTGCCGTTGAGAATTATATTACTCTATTTTATTAACACCGCGCAGTGTCCGGGCTTAATCTTCAGTTAGTATTTCCGCCGCCTTTTTAGTCGCAGCCCCGAAATTAAAGTCGTAGCCGAGCCCGCTGAGGACGCTTTCAATCGCCGCAACTATCGACAGAGTATCGGTCTTGTCTATATCGCCTATGTGGGAGATCCTGAAGATTTTCCCTTTCGCCTGGTCCTGCCCGCCCGCTATAGTAATTCCGTAATCGTCCCTGAGCGATGCGATAACTTTGCCGGCCCCTATATCCGGCGGGGCGATTACCGTTGTTAGCGCGGGGCTCGGAGTGTCCTGCACGAAGGGCTCAAGACCGATCGCTCTCATAGCCTCTCTCGTGGCAAGGGCCAGCCTGGCGTGGCGGGCATGCATATTTTCCCTGCCCTCCGACATAAATCTTCTTAGAACGGCGGCTAAGCCGATTATAAGAGTCACAGCCGGAGTAAAGGTAGTAGTGTTTTTTTCCGCGTTTTTTAAAGCGGATTTAAAATCGAAATAGAACTTGGGAAGATCGGACTTTTCATAAAACTTCCAAGCTTTGTCGCTCATAGCCGCAAAAGAGAGCCCCGGAGGCAGCATAAAAGCTTTCTGAGAGCCGCCTACGAGCACGTCTATACCCCATTTATCAAACGGAAGCGGAAATACACCCACTCCGGTAATGCCGTCTACTATCAGAATTACATCGTCTCTTTTTCCGGTAATGTCCGCAATCTCTTTCGTAGGGTGTTTAACGCCCGTAGAGGTTTCGCTCGCCTGTATCATTACAGCGTTTATCGAAGAATCGGCTTCCAAGGCTTTCTCAATATCCCCGGGGTCCACTTCCTTACCCCACTGCACCATAAGCTCCTGTACCTCGACACCGTAAGCCCTGCATATCTTCCCCCACCTTTCTCCGAATTTGCCGCCGTTTACGACCAAGGCCTTATCGCCTCTTGAGAGTGTGTTCGCCACAGAAGCCTCCATCGCGCCCGTGCCTGAAGCAGTCAGTATAAAAACCTCCTGATCTGTTTCATAGATGTATTTAAGTCCCTCGCGAACCTCGGCGAAAATACTCTCGAACTCTCCGGTCCTGTGATGGATAATGGGTTTTGCCATTTCTATTAAAATTTCGCTTGGTACGGGTACCGGTCCCGGTGTAAACAGATATTTTTTCACTTCGCTTTCTCCTTTATTCAATAATGTTACGAACTCACAGCCGACTTCATTCCATAGCACATAGGGCGTGGATAACTTGGAAATCAATACATATACCGCTGTATTTACTTATGTTTATCCCTATATTGTGTGTGAGTTGTGCGGCAGAAGATCAATATGAATCTACCCAACATCCTGGATATTTCAACAGGGCAGAAGTTACGCGCGGTCTTGAAAATAAAGCCTGAAACTTTATAGTATCTTTTAAATCACATTCTATAATTTTTTCAAATCACATTTGATTTTATAAATTGCACTCGGGAGAGCCAAATGATCGGAGAGAACAAAGAGCAGATCAAAGACGTTAAGAAAAGACTCGCTATGCTTGGAGAGTTTCTTTGACCTCCCTGGAAAGGAGTCACGATTAAGGGAGCTTGAAGAGCTGACCGGGAGTCCTGAATTCTGGGACAATGCCGAAAAGGCCCAGGAAACCCTTAGAGAACAGGCGCGGATAAGGGACTCGATCGAAGCGTGGGAAAAACTCTCACTTGAGCTTGAGGACGTTGAAGTGCTGGAAGAGCTCTCTTCAGAAGAGAAGGATGAAGACGCATCCCGTGAAGCCACTGAAAAATTAAACCAAATAACCGCCAGGGTAGAAAACCTGGAATTTAAAAGAACTCTGGGGGGATCCGACGACTCAAGAAACGCAATAGTTTCGATTAACGCAGGCGCAGGCGGCACAGAGGCTCAGGACTGGGCCGAGATGATTCTCAGAATGTATTTAAGATACGCCGAGAGAAGCGGGTTCGCCACAAACATGATCGAATACCAGGAAGGGGATGACGCGGGGCTCAAGAGCGCCACTTTTATGGTGAGGGGAGATTACGCGTTTGGGTACCTGAAGGGCGAAAGCGGCGTACACCGTCTTGTGCGTATCTCTCCCTTTGATTCCAATAAAAGAAGACACACATCGTTTGCCTCAGTATTCGTCTCACCCGAGATAGACGAGAGTATAGAAGTAGAGGTGGACGAGAAAGACTTGAGAGTCGACACCTACCGGGCAAGCGGCGCCGGAGGCCAGCACGTCAACAAAACGGACTCCGCTATAAGGATTACCCACCTACCCTCGGGGATCGTCGTAAGCTGTCAGAACGAGCGCTCTCAGCACCAAAACAGGGCAACTGCTATGAAGATACTGAGGGCACGGCTCTATGAGCTTGAGAGAGAAAAACAGATGGAGAAAATGGATGAGCTCAACGCTACTAAAAAGGAGATCGGATGGGGGAGTCAGATACGCTCCTATGTGCTTCACCCCTACCGGATGATAAAAGACCACAGGACCGAGCACGAGACCGGCAATGTGGACCCTGTGCTTGACGGGGATTTGGACGAGTTTATTAAAAGCTATTTGTTGTGGACGTCGGGCTGAATCTCCTGAGTGCCGAGTTAGGTTACATATTAAAGTATTATCTTTAGATTGCACCGCGCGGCTGGTATATTTATGGTTCTTGACTTGCTAACAGGTTTAATACTTGAATCTTCAAGCGGAGTGATTCTATGTTGAAAATAGGGATTATCGGAAAGACAACTCTTCAACAAACATTCGATATAACAGAGGAGTTATGCGGATGGCTTACGGATAAAGGGGTAGAGGTATATCTCGAAGAGGACCTTGGGAAAAAGATAAAGGGTCAGAAATCAGCCACTCGCGAAGATATACCCGGACTTGTGGATATCATACTCGTATTCGGCGGAGACGGGACTTTCCTCGGGGTTGCCAGGCTCGCATGTAAGCAAGGCACCCCTATACTAGGTTTTAATTTGGGGGGTCTGGGGTTTCTTACCGAAGTCACCGTGGATGAGATCTACCCCATGATAGAGCGCATTATCTCGGGGGACTACGAGATTGAGAAGAGAAAAATGCTCCGGGCCTCAATCAGAAGGGGACAAGAAACTATTGATTCCTATGATGTTCTAAACGACGTAGTTATAAATAAGGGAGCCGTCGCAAGAGTAATCGACCTATCCATATATATTGACGGCTCGCATGTAACGACCTATAAAGCAGACGGCATTATATTGTCCACACCTACAGGCTCTACCGCATACTCTTTGTCGGCCGGAGGACCGATAGTCCATCCGGGACTGCGTGTAATAATAGTTACCCCGATATGCCCTCACACGCTAACGAATAGACCCTTGATCGTACCTAGCGACATGAAGGTAGAGATAAAGGTATCGACACATGAGCCCGACACATATCTTACGCTGGACGGACAGATAGGAGTGAGGCTTAACTCAGGGGACGTTGTAGAGGTGCATAAATCAGATTCATCCGTAAAATTAATAAAATCGCCGTTTAGGGATTTCTTTAATATTCTGAAGACGAAACTGATGTGGGGGGAAAGGTATGGAAAGATCGACTGATGAACAGTTTTTACATGACTGGGTGATAAGAAGAATACAGGGGAAATATTCCCGTCTCTACAGCGATGTGCACATAAACCCGGGGTCTGAGAAAAATTTTGAACACATGGGCAAATATCCCGATGCGGTATTTATAAACTATGGACAGGTGGTTCAAGTAGTCGAGGTTGAAACCAAAGAAACGATAAATGAGGGGCGCGTGGGAAAATGGAAAGAGCTGTCCGAGCTCGGCGTCAAATTATCACTCCTCGTTCCAAAAGACCTGCAGGGTGATGCCAGAGACATATGCTGGAAGAACGGGCTTGCGGCTAAAGTCAATATAGGCAGCTTCGATGTAGAGCTTAATATATAGTCAACAGCGAGCGCTCGATTGCCCTTTAACGACCGAGAACCCGGCATCTAAATCAGAGCACCTGCTTCATCTGCTACTTATGGGGAATGTGATCCTGAATTCGCATCCAAAACTGTTCTCAACCTCTATAACACCCCCCAGCTGCTCTGTTAGCGTGCATACAAGCTGTAGACCCAGGGACTCTGTATCTGTATAATCGAGG
>QIHJ01000436.1 GCA_003229065.1 Candidatus Dadabacteria bacterium | reverse complement strand
TCATTTTTAATCGTATTTATTGGGAATCCACATCTTTTCAGCGAATCTCAAAAAACACCCAATCTCACCCAAATATTATGTATAGTTATGCATGGGGACAGAGGCGAGCGCTTCACAGCGATGCCGGGGAATAAAATTAGAAAAATCACACCAATTGAGTAAAACCCCATGACATTCAAACAGCTTTTCTTCTCAAAAATAGTACTCATATCTTTAGCCGTCACGGCGGCATTATCGCTCCTCCTTACGTTCTTCCCCCTTATCGGCACACTGGGATTCGAATATTCGATCTTCACGGCGTTCATCATGGCATTTATATCCGTGTTTCTGGCCTCGGAGCTTGCAAACGTAGAGCTCAGGAGCACGATATTCGGCCAAAGGGTATCGGACAGGGCTTCGGCAATAATACTCATAAATTTAATCATACTCGCAGTCGTCTACGTGATTGGATTATTTAGCTCCCTGATAAAACAGGACTGTTACATAAAAGAAGGGACCGTGTTCTTTCTCCTTATTCCCGCGGTCACCGTGTTCTTTTCGACCTCACTCGGGCTGCTTACGGGCTTTGTCGTGAAAAGAAGGGGTTTTCTCCTGGGGGCTCTCATACTGCTCGCAATAATATTCTATTCCCTCTGGAAGCTCTACTCTGGACTATCGCTCTTCCTGTATAACCCCGTAATCGGCTTTTTCCCGGGGCCGCTTTATGACGAATCCGTACCCGTAACACAAACATTAGTTATATACAGGGCAATCACTATACTTTGGGGAGTCTTTCTCTTATTGCTTTTAAAAGTAATGAACGGAATCTCCTTTCAAAGGGCGCGTGCATGGGATTTTATTTCGCTTGCAGTAGTAGCTTTAGCTCTAATAATCTCCTACTCGTATCAGAATAATATCGGGTTCAGTTATTCCCGCGCGTACGTTACCGAGCACATACTCCCGGGGTCGCTCGAAACCGAGAATTTTGTGATCTACTATGACCCCGGCTCGCCTGAAGCTGAGTATATAGAGCTGATTGCACAAGACCATGAGTGGAGATACAAGCAGTTAAGCCAATATCTGAATCTGGGAAAAGGCGCCAAGATACGCTCTTATATATACCCCGACATTGATACGAGAAAGAAGATCGTAGGCGCGGGTGAGACCACTATCGCAAACCCCGTGCATAAGGAAATTCACATGATCTACAACTCATTCCCCCACCCTATATTAAAGCACGAGCTCGTGCACGTAATGGCCGGGGACTTCGGCACGGATTACCTCAAGATAAGCCCCAAGATCGGGCTTCTGGAAGGCCTGGCCGTCGCCGTCGACTGGAACGGAGGCGCCTACACGCGGCACCAGTACTCGAAATCGATGATAGAAAAGAATATGGCGCCCGATATAGAGGACATAATAGGGTTCGGCTTCTGGTACGCCCCGCCCCAGGTGAGCTACACGCTTATGGGCTCGTTCTCAAAATACCTGATCGACACTTACGGCATAGAAGATTTTAAAACACTCTACAGGACGGGCGGCTTTTCGGTTTATGGAAAGAGTCTCGGCGAGCTAAGCGCTGAATGGCAACAATTTTTAGAGGGGGTATACACACCCGAGGAAACCAGATTGATTACAGAGTCAAAATTCAGCGAGCCCTCGATATTCGAAGCCACTTGCCCGAGACGTGTGGCAGCTCTCAAAAATCTAGCCTTCACTCATTTCAGGAACGACGATTACTACAGGGCCGTCATACGATTTGAAGAGGCTCTTAGTTACAGCGGGGGAGATCCGGTGCTCTTAAACGGCCTCTCATATTCGAATTACTACGGCGGGAATTATGATCAAGTGGCCATACCCTCTGAAACAACCGGGCGCCTGCCGCTCGTAGACCGCCACATGCTCCAGAACATCCGTGCAAACGCCCTCTGGCAGTCGGGGGGCACAGCTAAGGCACATGTGGTATTTCAAGCCCTGCGAGATAAACCCCTTCCCGATGACCTGAAGAGAGAGTTAGATATAAAAATTTCTGCTATTAATCGAGGCGGGATTACCGAGGAGAAAATAAGGGAGTTTTTCGGCACGAGACAGAGGACCCTTCAGGTGGCGGCTCTGCAAGAGCTAATTCGAGAGTCACCTGAATACGCGCCGGCCTACTATCTCACCGCAAGGATGTTCTTTAATAACGAGCAGTTCGATAAGGCTTTGCCCTATCTACAGAAAGCCCGCCAGCTTGGATTAGGATCTGAGAAATTGACCCTCGAGAACCTGCGTATACTCGGTATCGCGCTTTACGCCCAAGGCCGCTACAACGAGGCGGCGGACGCATACGCCGAGCTCATAGCTATTGACGAGTCCGGACAGAAACAAGAATACGGCCTCGATTTTATAGACAGAAGCAATTGGGCGCAAGAGCAAAGCGAATAAGATCAAAGAGCAAAGCGAATAAAATTAAAGAGCGGCAAACCTGGGAGCAAGAGAGCAGTATTGAAGTTATTTTAGATTTCTATATACTGTTGGCTCTCAATCATGGAAAGATATAGAACAGCAACAATTGTGGCGGCAGCCGTCGTCATACTCGATCAATTATCCAAGTGGCTTGTGGTTAAATACGTGCCGTTCTACGACAGGATAGAGCTTCTGCCGTTTCTGGACATAACTCATATTATTAACCGGGGTGCTGCGTTTGGTATGTTCCGCGACCTGCCCGAGTCCGTAAGGCTTCCGTTCTTCGCGCTGGTACTTATAGCAGCCGTGGTGGTAATATTCTTCTTCCTCAAAAAAGCCGAGCCCGGAAACCAGCTCCTCGTTATTTCTCTCGGCCTCATCATGGGAGGCGCCATCGGAAACTCCATAGACCGCTTCAGACTCCGCTACGTTACAGACTTCATCGACTTTCACTGGTTCGGCAATCCGGCGCTCCATTGGCCCCCCTTTAACTTTGCCGACTCGGCTATCACCATAGGTGTTATACTTATTCTTTTCGATACATTCGTATTAAGAAGAGGAGAATAGTGTTTACAGGAATAGTCGAAGACATCGGCAAAGTGAGCGGAATCAAACGCAAGCAAAAAGAGTCCGTTTTCACATTCGAAGTCGGCAAGATAGACATCGGTGAAGTAGAGCTCGGCGAGAGCATCGCCGTAAACGGCACTTGCCTGACAGTGACCTCGATCGGGAAAAATAAATTCACCGTGGACGCGTCTCAGGAAACTCTTTCCAAGACTAACCTCGGGAAATTAAAAAAAGGTAAAAGCGTAAACCTGGAGCGCTCCTTAAGAGCAGGGGGCAAGCTCGGCGGCCACATAGTAAACGGACACATAGACGGCGTGGGAAAAGTCCAGTCCAGAAGAAAGCGGGGAGACTCGCACATATTCCGCTTTTCCGTCCCCAAAGCGCTTGCCAGATATATAGTCGAAAAGGGATCTGTTGCCGTTGACGGCGTAAGCCTTACTGTTAATGAAGTTAAAGGCCGTGAATTTACGACAAACATTATCCCCTACACATTGGAGGAGACTATTTTCGGCAGGCTAAAGAAAGGGGATACAGTGAACATAGAATGCGATATAATCGGCAAGTATGTAGAGAAGTTTGTGGCACTTGGCAAATAAGGAGCTGTTAAGCGATAACATTCAGAGGATAGTATTTACATGATTGAGGGGCTCAAGTATAAGAATATTTTCTTGGTAGGTTTTATGGGAGCCGGGAAAACCACCGTGGGCAGAGTGCTTGCGAACAAGATTGGATACTCATGTGTGGACCCCGATCAGGTATTGGAAGAAAACGCAGGCACTTCTATTTCAGCAATATTCTCAGAGTTCGGTGAAGACTATTTCAGGGATTTGGAATCACGGACGCTCGAGTCAATTTCGGCAGGTGAAAGACAGGTAATTGCCACAGGCGGAGGCGTTGTAATTAAAGACCGCAATTGGGATATTATGAAAAAGTCCGGGCTCACCGTATACCTCAAAGCCCCGGTCGAAGTCTTATACGAGAGAATAAAGGACAGCACCAACCGCCCGCTCCTTGAGGTGGAAAACCCGCTAGAGAGAGCGCGTGAGCTCTTAGACTCAAGAGAACATCTGTATCAGAAAGCAGACTTGATAATAGATAGCGAGAAGCTTTCAGTTAGAGAAGTAGCCGACGAGCTTATAAGGATTCTTAATTATTGATCCGGATCTATATTACAAGATCCGCATGGAGATAATCCAATAGCCAGGTTAAAAACGAAACGAAAAAACGCTATCTCATCCCGTGGCTGGATAGACGTATCAGTCCCGATCACAGACGGCATGATCAGCTGGCCCGGCGATCCGAAAGTAAAAATAAAGCGCGCTTATGACATCGAGAAAGGAGACGAAGCCAACGTTACGCAGCTCAATATGGGAGCGCACACCGGAACGCATATGGACGCTCCCTGCCATTTCATCAACTCAAAGCCCGGGGTAGATAAAATGCCCCTGGACGCGGGTGTAGGCAAAGTCCGCGTAATCGGCATAAAAGATAAGGAAATGATAACTCCGCAAGAGCTCCGCTCTCACCGAATTAGAAAGGGCGAGAGGGTATTTTTTAAGACTGCAAATTCCAATTCCAGATGGTATCTCAAACCATTTAACAAGAAATTCGTGGCCCTTTCCACAGAGGCCGCCCGCTTCCTTGCCGAGCGAAATATAAAAACTCTCGGAGTGGACTATCTTTCGATAGGCAGCATGCAGAGCGATATTAGGGAAGTACACATGCTCATTCTAAAAGCTGGGATATGGGCTATTGAAGGGCTTGATTTATCAAAGACCGAGCCCGGTGATTACGAGATGATCTGTCTTCCCCTCATGATAGTAAAATCGGACGGATCGCCTGTTCGCGCTCTTCTCAGAAAGCTTTAATTGCGGATAATTTTGTGGATATCCATTTATTGGGTTTTATAGCTCTTAGCCTGAAACCACTTCTACAGCCTGGTCCATCAGCTCCTCGGGAAACCTTGCGACCCTTCCGTCCATGAACTGCACGCGGTACGATTTGCCGTGAGGAAGATCGAACTTCTCTACTATCGTCCCCTCCAGACCATCGTGAAAACTATCGTTCTTACCGTCTATCCGCTCAGTTAACTTCACAATTGCGCCGATTGTGTACATCTTTCACCTCACATTGTCGTAAATATTAGAACATGAAAATATATCCAAACTAAAACGATTTTTCCACGGCGGGAAATATACGCTATGTCATTGCAGCTCCAATGGAGCCGCTTGCCCGGGCGTAGTCAAATGGTGAAGCCTGAAAGTTTTCTAAGGAAGCCGGGCCTATCGCAGCGTAGCTTTATGCGAAGCGGATGGTTAAGTAAATCATTGTGCGCACATCTTGTATCCGGAACTCATTTGAGTATATAATGTAGTTATAGAGGTGAAAAAATGGCAGATTTCCTGGATAAGCTAAAAGGTACCCTCGACAAGGGTATTTCAACCGTAAACATCAAATCCAAAGAGATTATCGGTAAGCAGCGTATCAGGCTCCAATTGTCTGAGCTTGAAGCCGAGAGAAAGATAGCGCTTCAGGACCTGGGCAAGATAATCCATGCATCCTTTGAAGCTTCAGGGGGACAGGACCCCTTTGCCGTAGACAAACTCTCTAAGCTCCCCGAGTCAGGAGATTTTATACTCGACAAGTGGGACCGCTCAGTTCTGGATGCGCTCAAGGTCATAAATGACGGTGAGCTTCGTGACAAGCTTTTAGAAGACACTGAGAATGAGTTTAAGATCACGGCCAAGCAGCTGCTTGACGAGGTACAGAAGCA
>QIHJ01000121.1:5578-11416 GCA_003229065.1 Candidatus Dadabacteria bacterium | reverse complement strand
CGCTCTGAGTGACGACTAGTCCCAGCCGGCGTTTTTATTTAAGTGGTTGTTCATTACAAATTCGGCCCTCTTATTCTCATATCCCAGGACCTCTACCAACATAACAACCACAAGCTCTTTGGCTTTTTTTATATCGCGCTCATTGATTGCATCGCCCATCTGTCCCATCAGCTTATCGAGAATGAGTTTTCTGTCTTCATTCAGAGCTTTGTTCTGAGCTTCTTTAAAAATGAGCTCTGTCAGATCCCCGAGCCTCTCAAGCGCCCTCTCACCCTCTAGGTATGTACTGGCCATATATACTCTCCATTACTGTATGAACAATTCTACATCACTTAAGGATTTAAGCGCAAGATGGTCACATTGTCTATTGATTACAGAGACTTAGAATCTAATAAAATATGGGCAAATAATGCCCTTTAAATCGCGTACTGAGTGATTATATTGATTAGTAGAATTAAACGGAGACTATAAAATGAATAACGACACAACAAGATTTGCGGCAACGCAAACGGACAGCGGCTTTCAAGTTACCTATTTTGATTCCTCTCAAGAGGTCGAGGTATCGGTGCATGATCTAAATGAATTCGCAAATAAATACTCACACGAAATGCTCGAAGGCAAGCTACAGAAGCTGAGTGAAAAAGAAAAATTGATGTTTTCCATTTGGGAAATGGTGCTTATACCGGACGACACGAAACATTGAACTATGAACACATTCGAGTTATTTAGTAAAAATAGAACTCTAATTTAAGAACATCCTTTGACTAAAGATACAGACGAATGTAAGTAAGTGTACTATTGAATTTTTCTATACTTATCTGACATATCCTTTTTTACGATAAGAATTTGATCTGGGTTACCCATCTGAATATATTTCATAGATTCTGGAAACTGAGCATATTTTGATATTAATTTTTTGACTTCATCAATAGTAAAACCAGATTCTTCAGCTATGAGCTCTAGCACATCCTCATACCAGGATGGATTATTTGAATTGATGAACATATTAGATTGGTATGATATTCTCAAGTATGCATCTTTATCGATCTTCACAACATTCCCATATTCACAAAGTAGATGTAATATCTCGGTAACATAGTTCATTCTCTGAAGACCTGATATTATATCATTCCATCTTAACTGTCGATTTAGATTGTATACTTCGTTTGGGACATACAATTTAATTCTTAATATGAGTCTTGCAATAAAAATTGATGCATACAATGCATCTATAGGCAAAACGGTAGCTAAAACAGATAGAGTTCCGGCTGCTAAAAACCCGTTGGCAGTAGATGCATGTGATGCATCTATAGGGTGCGTATCGCATGCACTAAGTATTACAATTGGTGGTATACGTGTCTTATACTTTAAATCCCATACATCTAATTTGTTATCGCCTAATAAAACTGAACCAATGTCAGTATCACTATCATGAGATGCATGACCATCAAATATCATTATTTGACCAGTAAACTTATCAAGTGCATTTATAATATCCCTCTCACAGAATACATCCACAAAGGTCACGCTAACATCCAATTCATCTGGAGGATCTACTTCATCATTGTATTTCTTTAACTGATCGAATTTTACAGAATTAGACTTGAATACCTCCAATATCGGTTCAGTGGATTCTTTATCATTCAACATCAAGTTTATTGCAGTTTCTAGAGTTCTTCTTATAGGATCACCTTTCTTAAAAGATCGTAGTACTAAAATGTCCGTCAAATCCTCTGGGGATAGTAAAATACCCCTACTATCAGTTACCTGATGAAAAAACAAATTACCTGGAGTAGAAGAGATTCTGCTAGTATTAAATCTGATCATGAGTGGTAAATCACGAATATTAATCCATTCTATTGGGCTGTCTGAAATTATTTTTATAGAGAATGGATACCTTTCTATAAACTTCAATATATCTTGGTCTATCATATCGGACATTTTTTGTATTAACCTAGAAAATAGGCGATTAATTTTTAAGACTTTATTATTAGAGTTGGCTCTATCGCAATTTGCTAATTGAATTATGTCACCCTGCAAGGTATTTAATGAAGGAGGTAACCTTAAACATGGAGCAAAGTTATTACAGGATTTTACAGCTACTCCATAAGTGTATGCAATCATTTCATTTTGCCTTTCTTTCATGAGTGTTAAAAATTCAGGAGATGAAAACAAATCAGCTATTCCCGATCTTAATTTTTTTGGATCAACAGCAACGTAATAATTCCTTTGTTGTTGAAGAAACTTTAAAGTCTGAGTTAATTTTCGAGTATCTAGTGCATCGCCCAAATTATGAGTATTAATTTTATTTTTATAGATATGACGATACATCGAAGGTAATGATAGTATCAACGTCGTACACGGTGGATGAGGCAGCTTATTATCATTTGCTCGAAATACTTTTTGTCTTTCCTTATCAATTATTTCAACGGTATTGAGTAATGCATGAACGTAAACATCATCCTTTATACTCGCAACTAATTGATTTTCATTCATAAAATGAAAATTCATAGACTTTAAGACGATTTCATTTGGATATGTTATTAAATGTCCTCTTTCATCTGACTTAATATCTTTCTTTTTCCAACGCTTTGCATTATTTAGTGCTTCTTTAGCTTTTGATATTATTGGTTTTGGTAATTGATATTCAATATGCTCTAACACCTTCCTTGCATGTCCAACTATGTCTTTGAATGCCACCTTCTCAATCGATAGCACTGAATTAGTTTTCAGAGTCGATATGTGTAAAATAGGAAAAGGTGAGCTTTCAATAAAATCTTCCGTTAGGTCAAATGTCTCCTCATCGCTAAAAATGCAATAAAATGGAGATCTGATACTTATAGGCAAGTATTTCAAATTGGACTTAGTAATAGGGATAATATTGTATCGGGACATGCCACTCATTCGCATGCCAATTACAAAATCTCTCTTGAAGTTAAATTCTACAAAACTTAGGGGTAGATCATTTAATATTTTATCTATAGTAGCGGCAGATCTTAAAAGGTCATGGGAAAATCCCTGAAAAATACTCAAGTCCGAGGGATTCGCATCAGGCAAAGTAATAATGTAATTTATTGTATAGTTGAGCATGTTGTAAATACAACCTTACAACATAACTATGCAAATAACTAACTACAAAAACTACTAGGCTTTAGTTCATGTGACACGTTTAAGTATAATTAATTACCCGCATACCGGCAGGCGGTATAGGACATCTTCGCCCCTAGCGACTGATCACCTGCGTATTTTTCCTCTTTCCTCTCATCCGTACTGCTTATGAGTTTTGATGAGGGACTGTAGTATTCCTCCTTGAGCCTGTAGAGCTTCCTGTCATAGCAGTCGACTTCCCAATAAGCGAGCTGTCTTACGTAGCCCGGGTCGTTTTCATCATCTATTTTTCTTTGAACATACTTTATAGAGAATTTCCTGATATTATCGTCTACTTCGATATTGTCCGTATCAAGGTATAAGGATACCGTCACACCGGGTTCGGGCTGCATGTCGCCCAGGTATTTCCATCCTATGTCGGGGCGCTCGCCGTTATCTCCGCCTCCGCAGGAAATGAGACACACGGAAATTGAAAGAAATGCCGCTGCTAATAATATGTTGAATTTGATCATCTTAAATGTCCTTCTCCGGATTAGTTTTTATATGTACAAACGAATTCAAGCACCTGACGCCTTATAGTATCGGGACCGGCGGGCTTGAGAGCGTTATCTTCATTATAACTTTTAAGTACCGAGCCGTCTCTGGCGTAAAAAATCGCCTGTAAGCTCTTGTCGCTCTTCTCTACACAGTCCCCTTCTCTCTCGATACTGACCCGCATATAAGGTGCCCCTGAAGGGAGCTGCTGCTCGGTATAGAAGACATGTCCCTGCCAAAACCGGACTTTATCGCCAATGTGCAGAGTGGTACGGGTATCGACATACACGTCGAACCTGCTGCCACTCTGAAGCGTACCGTAGCCTACTTGCTCCCAATCCGCAGCTTGCACGGAAGTAGCTGAGACTAAAAACATGCTCACTAAAAGTAAGCCGACTGCCGTTAGCAATGTAGCTTTATTCATAACAGTTATCATCTGTGAGAAACTCTTAGTATTTTAGTATGGAATTGCTCAGGTCTCAAATTATAACCGTCTCATAGTCCGATAGTCAGAACAAACACCCGCTGGGGATTTTATAAAACCCCGCGGATTTTATAAAACCCAATGTTACTTCATCGATGTCTCTAGCAGAAGATACTTCTTGGTCTCCTCGACCACTACTCCGGACAAGCCAATGAGGCCTATTAAATTGGGGAATGCCATGAGCCCGTTCATGATGTCGGCAAAAGCCCAGACGAGCTCGAGCTTTACAACGGCCCCTAAGAATACCACTAAAGTGAACACGACCCTGTAAGGCATTACAGCCCTTTCCTTTAGTATATATTCTATCGCTTTCTCACCGTAGTAGCTCCATCCCAGAAGAGTCGAGTAAGCAAAGAAAGCAAGGCTTATTGCAACTATATCGGCACCGAACCTAGTGCCGCTTTCAAATGCTTCCGCTGACAGAGCCGCGCCGTTTTCTCCCGAGGTCCAGACGCCGCTTGAGAGGATCACTAAACCCGTGAAGGTGCAGACCACAATAGTGTCTATGAATGTCTGGGTCATGGATACAAGACCCTGGCCTACAGGGTTTTTGGTTTTAGCGGCGGCGGCGGCTATGGGGGAGCTTCCGAGTCCGGACTCGTTTGAGAATATACCACGGGAGACTCCCATCCTGAGCGTTTGCGCGATAGTGGCCCCCAAAAAACCGCCTGCGGCGGCGGTAGGAGAGAGGGCATGTTGAAAAATAGAATAAAATGCTGCGGGAACATTTTCCCAGTAAACGAATAGTGTGATTACAGCCCCTATTAAATAGAAGATGATCATGAACGGTACTATTGCGCTAGTAGTCCGGGCGATACTTTTTATGCCGCCTAATATGACCAGGCCTGTCCCGATACAGAGCACAACCCCCGTTATCCAAAAGGGGATTCCGAACGCCTCGCCTAGGGCGTCGGCTACGGAATTTGACTGAACCATGTTGCCGATTCCAAAAGCTGCGATTGAAGCGAACAGAGCGAAAAGGAATCCGAGCCACTTGAGACCGAGTCCCTTTGAAATGTAGTACATAGGCCCGCCGCTCATATAACCGAACTTATCCGTTTCCCTGTACTTCACGGCTAAAACGGCCTCTGAGTACTTGGTCGCCATTCCGAGAAGCCCTGTAATCCACATCCAAAAAAGCGCACCCGGCCCCCCGACTGCAATGGCCGTCGCAACCCCCGCAATATTACCGACGCCTACTGTGGCGGAAAGCGCGGTCATGAGAGCCTGGAACTGCGTAATGTCTCCCTCGGCCTCAGTGCTTTCTTTCCTTTTAATTAGCGCAAGATAGAGGGCGGGCCAGAGGGCGCGGAACTGTATACCTCTTAGGAGCACGGTGAGATATATGCCTGTACCCAACAGTAATACAATGAGCGGGGCTCCCCAAACCAGTGAGCTTAATTCCGACAATATTTGTGAGAGATTTTCCTGCATCCGTCAGTCCTTTTTTAGAGTATTGAAAACTTAGTACCTTATCATATATATTTTACTTAAGTAAAGCCCCGCTCTGTTAATTGCACTAAGAACCGATTACGATAAATACTTCATCATATGGGGTATACTATTATTGCAAAAAAAAAGTGCTTATGTACAATTAACTGTTACAGGAAAGTAACTGGACGGAGGCTAAACTGAATAATGAGCGCAGATAATCCTTTCATAATTCTAAAAGAAGAAATGGACAAGCTGGTGATCGGGCATGAAGAGGTAAA